>CAMFIW010000007.1 GCA_945952355.1 uncultured Phenylobacterium sp.
ACCCTCTCCGTCTCGGCGCTCCGCGCCGATCCACCTCCCCCAACGGGGGAGGAACTCAATGCTATCGCGCGAAGACGCTTCGCGTCAGGCAGGAAAAGACCAGGCGCCCGGCCTCGTCGAGCAGATCGTGCTGGGCGATGATGATGCCCTTGCCGTCGCCGACCGGGTCCTTGCCCATCACCGTCATACGACCGCGCAGGGCTTCGCCCGCCGGCGGATTGCGCGCCCAGCGCAGGGCGTCGACGCCGAGGCGCTTGGTCTGGGGCCAGGCCACCACCGAGGCGGCGTCAAGCCGGGTCCAGATCGCGTAGACCATGGCGTCCGGCGCTCCGCGTTCGACCGGCCAGCCGGGCGCGAAGGCCTCGATGAACGCCTCCAGGGCCTTCTGGTCGACGCGAACCTCGCCGAGCGACACCACCTGACCGATCTCGATCTCGTCGAAGGGCGCGGGCATGGAAGGCCTCCTCACAACGCTGATTCGCCGATGATGCGGCGCGGCCCTCGGCCAAGTCGAGCCCAAGCTCGCCTGTAACGGTTACCGCATGCTTTGCGTATGACGGAGCGACGGGCCATATAGCCGCCGAACGGTCGGGACAGAGGTATGATGCGTTTACTCATCAGGAGCCTGGCGCTTCTCGGCCTTGCCGCCGCCCTCGCCCTTCCCGCCGCCGCAGCGCCGGTGAAGACCGATCACGTGACCGTCGAACTTGTGCCCCAGACCGCGGGCGTCGCCCCGGGCGGGACTGTGCAGGTTGCGCTGCGCCAGGACATCCAGGCCGGCTGGCATACCTATTGGAAAAATTCCGGCGACTCCGGCGCGCCGACCGAGATCACCTGGACCTTGCCGCCGGGCTGGAAGGCCGGCGACATCGCCTGGGCGCCGCCGCGCCGCGAGCCTACGGGCCCGCTGATGAACTATGGCTATCAGGGTCAGGTGCTTCTGCCGGTGGCGATCACCGCCCCGAAGTCGGCCAAGCCCGGCGAAACCGTGACCCTGAAGGCCCACGCGGCGCTGCTGGTCTGCGCCGACGTCTGCGTGCCCGAGGACGCCGACCTGACCCTCGACCTGCCGATCACCTCCGGGCCGGCGGCTCAAGATCCGACCTGGGGCGGCAAGATCGCCGCGGCCCTGGAGGCCACGCCCAAATCCGGCGAACTGACCGCCGTCGCGGCCAAGGCCGACAAGGCGATCAGGCTCGCCGTGGTCGGCGCGTCCCTGAAGGGCGTGGATATTTCGGACGCCTATTTCTTCCCCTTCGCCGCCGACGCCATCGACCACGCCAAGCCGCAGGCGATCGAGAGGGGACCTGGCGGCCTGACGCTCACCCTGGTCCCTGCGACCGGCAAGGACGCCGCGCCCGTCCCGCCCGGATTTGCCGGGGTGATCGAGGTCGGCGGCAAAGCCTACGAGGTCGCTGCCCGCGATGGCCCCCTGCCGCCCGAGGCTGGTGGGCTAGGAGCCGTGGCCGCCAAGGCTCCTGAGGCCGCGGCCCCGGCGGGAACCGCCGCGTCCGCCGGGCCGGGCATGGGCTTGATCGGCGCGATCGCCTTCGCCTTCGTGGGCGGGCTGATCCTCAACCTGATGCCTTGCGTCTTCCCGGTCCTGGCCATGAAGGCCGCCTCTCTGGCCGGCCATGCGCACGAGCGGCGCGCGGCTCAGGCCCAGGGCCTCGCTTTCCTCGCGGGCGTGCTAGTGACCTTTCTCGCCCTGGCCGGCCTGCTGATCGCCGTGCGCGCCGGCGGCGCCGCCGTGGGCTGGGGCTTCCAGCTCCAGTCGCCGCCGGTGGTGGCGGGTCTGGCGCTGCTGATGCTCGCCGTGGCGCTCAACCTGTCGGGCCTGTTCGAGATCGGCGCCTCCCTTCAGGGGGTCGGCTCGGAGGCGGCCTCCAAGGGCGGTCTCGCCGGAGCCTTCTTCACCGGCGCCCTGGCGGTCGTGGTGGCGGCGCCGTGCACGGCGCCCTTCATGGCCCCGGCCCTGGGCTGGGCCCTGACCCAGCCGGCCGCTGCGGCGCTCGCGGTGTTCTTCGGCCTGGGATTGGGCTTCGCCGCGCCCTTTACCCTGGCCGCCTTCATCCCCGCCTTGCTGGTCCGCCTGCCGCGCCCCGGCGCATGGATGGAGGGCTTCCGCAAGCTGATGGCCTTCCCGATGTACGGGGCGGCCGCTTGGCTCGCCTGGGTGCTGGCCGTGCAGTCGGGGTCGGACGCGCTGGCGCGCCTGTTCGCCGCCGCCGTGGTCCTGGCGCTCGCGGTCTGGCTGCTGGGCGTCGCCCAGCGCAAGCAGGCCGCCGGCGACAACCCCGCCGTCAGCGCGGTGATCGGCGCGGTGCTGTTGCTGGCCGCCGGCCTCGGCGCGATCTGGCCGAACTATGCCGAGCCGGCCTCCGCCTCGGCGGCCCAGGCCGAAGGTTCGGCCATCCCCTACCAGCCGTGGAGCCCCGATGCGGTCGCCCAGGCGCAGGCGAGCGGCAAGCCGGTATTCGTGAATTTCACCGCGGCCTGGTGCGTCACCTGTCAGGTCAACGAGAAAGTCGCCTTCTCCACCAAGACCGCGGCCGAGGCCTTCGCCAAGACCGGCGCGGTCTACCTGAAGGCGGACTGGACCCGTCGCGATGCGATGATTGCGGCCGAGCTGGCCAAGCACGGCCGCGCGGGCGTGCCGCTCTATCTGGTCTATCCGGCCAAGGGCGGGGAGCCGGCCGTGCTGCCGCAGATCCTGTCGGGCGACGTGGTGGCGAAGGCGCTGGAAAAGGCGGGGGGCTGAAGTTGCTCCCCCGCTGGGGGAGCTGTCAGCCGGCAGCGCGGGCTGACTGAGGGGGCTGACGCCCACTGACTCTGTGGGCTTGAGCCCCCTCCGCCTCGCGGCGCCGCCGCGAGCCACCTCCCCCGACGGGGGAGGAATTTGGCGATCCTAGACCGGCGGGGCCGGCGGGGCGGTGATCACCTCGACATTGTCGTTGAGGAGGTAGGCCATCTCCTTCAGGGCGGCGACGCGGGCCTTGTGATCGGCCGCGCCGGTGACGGCGGCCAGCTTCAGCGGCAGGTCCTGCGAAATGCCGCGCAGGATGCACTTCAGGTCGCCGTCCGTTCCGCGCTTGGCGAGCGTCAGGTGGCCCTGCATGTCGAGGTCGGAGAGTTCGCCGACCCGGGCCTTGAAGGCGTCGCTGATCGGCTTGTCGTCGCCCATGAAGGCGTGGACCTCGGCCTTCAGCTTGGAGGCACGCTTCACGATGTCGACGAACAGCGGCTCCTGGGCCACCGCGGCGGGCGGGGCGGCCGCGGCGGTGTGCGTCGGCTGCATCGGGCCGGTGGCGGCGAGCCAGAAGACGGCGAGGGAGGCGGCGGCGTCGCAGGACATATGGCGTTCCTCGGGATGGGAGTTCCGCGAGACAGGCGGACCGGCTTTTGCTAACGCCGACATGGTAAACGCCGTGTTGAGGATTGATGTCCGCCACCGACGCCGCCTGGGCGAGACTGCAGAAGGCGGGTGAGGCCGCCCGCCAGCGCCGCATCGTCGATGTGTTCGCCGGGGAGCCCGGCCGGCTCGAGCGGCTGGCCGCAGAGGCCTGCGGCCTGCGGCTCGACCTGTCCAAGCAGCCGTGGTCTCTGGACGACTTCGACCTGGCGCTGGACCTGGCGCGGACGGCTGAGATCGAGGCCGCGCGCGAACGCTTGATCGCGGGCGAAACGGTCAATCCCTCCGAGAACCGAGCGGCCCTGCACATGGCCCTGCGCGCGCCGGCCGGCGCCGACTGGCGCGATCGCGGGGCTCCAGTCTCGGGCGAGGTCGAAGCGGTCCGCGCCCAGATGAAGGCCTTCGCCCAGGCCGTGGAGACCGGCGCCAAGCGCGGCGTGAGCGGCGAGCCCTTCAATGCCATCGTCCATATCGGCATTGGCGGTTCGGACCTGGGTCCACGCTTGATCTGGGAGGCGCTGCGGCCCCTGAACCCGAAGATCGAGATCCGCTTCGCGGCCAATGTGGACCCGTCCGAACTGGCCTTCGCGCTCGCGGGGCTGGAGCCGGCGGAGACCCTTGTGGTCGTGGTCTCCAAGACCTTCACCACCCAGGAGACCCTGGCCAATGCGGAGGCGGCGCGGGCCTGGCTGCGCGACGCCCTTGGGCCTGGCGCGGACGCCCATCTGGTGGCGGTCTCGGCCGCGCCGGCGGTCGCCCAGGCGTTCGGCGTACCGGCCGATCAAGTGTTCGGCTTCTGGGACTGGGTCGGCGGCCGCTATTCGGTTTGGTCGGCGGTCGGGCTGAGCTGCGCCGTGGCCCTGGGCTGGGAGGCCTTCGAGGGGCTGCTGGCCGGCGGGGCGGCCATGGACGACCATTTCCGCGCCGCACCTCTGGAGGCCAACCTGCCGGTTCGGCTGGCGCTCGCCCATGTGTTCAATCGCAACATCCTGTCCCGACCGATCCGGGCGGTGATCCCCTACGCCCAGCGCCTGCGCCTGTTCCCGGCCTTCCTGCAGCAGCTGGAGATGGAATCGAATGGCAAGCGGGTGACAGACGTGGGAGCTCCGGTCGCCCGGGCCACCGCCGCCAGCGTGTTCGGCGACGCCGGCACCAATGGGCAGCACGCGTTCTTCCAGGCGCTGCACCAGGGCACGGACGTCGTGCCGGTCGACTTCATCGCCGTGGCCGAGCCGCGAGAGGGCGATCCGGCGTCGCATGCGAAGCTGCTGGCCAACGTCATCGCCCAGGCGGAGGCCCTGATGGTGGGCCGCTCTGCCGGCGAGGTGCGCGAGGAGCTAACGGCCAAGGGCGCTTCGGCGGAAGAGATCGAGCGGCTGGTCCCGCAGCGGACCTTCCCGGGCGACCGGCCCTCGAGCTTCATCCTGATGCAGGCCCTGACGCCGGCGGCCCTGGGGGCGCTGATCGCCCTGCACGAGCACAAGGTGTTCGTCGAAGGGGTGCTCTGGGGCATCAACAGCTTCGACCAATGGGGCGTGGAACTGGGCAAGGCGCTCGCCTCGCGCATCCTGCCCGAGCTGGAGGGCGCGGCCTCCAACCCGCACGATCCGTCCACGGCCGACCTGATCGGCCGACTGAAATCCAAGTAGGGGAACACGTCATGGAAGACCTCAAGGGCAAGACCGCCTTCATCACGGGCGGCGCCAGCGGGCTGGGCCTGGCCATGGCGCACGCCTTCGGCGAGGCGGGCATGCAGGTCATGCTGGCCGACATCGAGCAGGACGCGCTGACCAAGGCGATCGCGGACCTCGAGGAGCGCCAGATCAAGGTGGCTGGCGTGCCCTGCGACGTGGCCGTGCGCCAGTCGGTGCAGGAAGCCGCGGCCAAGACCGTCGAGACCTTCGGCAAGGTGCATATCGTCTGCAACAACGCCGGCGTCGGCGCCGGCGGACCGATCGACCAGGTGAAGCCGGCCGACTGGGACTGGATCCTGGCGGTGAACCTGCTGGGCGTGGTCTACGGCATGGAGACCTTCCTGCCGCTGATCCGCGAACACGGCGAGGGCGGCGCCTTCGTCAACACAGCCTCGATGGCCGGCATGATCTCGCCGCCGGGCATGGAGCCCTACAGCGCGACCAAGTTCGCGGTGGTGGCGATGTCGGAGGGCTGGGCGGGCCAGCTTGCGCCCGAGAACATCAATGTCGCGGTCTTGTGCCCCGGCTTCGTGAAGACCCGGATCAACCAGTCTGGACGCACCCGCCAGGCGCAGTACGGCGGTCCGGTCGACAGCCCGGTGGCGGCGGACTCGCTGGTGAACAGCGGCATCGATCCCGAGCGCGTCGGCCGCCGGGTGCTGGAGGCCGTCCGGGCCAAGGAGCGCTACATCTTCACCCATCCGGACATGAAGGCCTTCGCCGAGGCCCGCTTCGCTGGGATCCTGGCCGCCTTCGACGTGGCCGCGCAGAGCCCCGCCCTGGCCGGCATGGACTACAAGACCCCGGACCTGTCCGGCGGCGTGGTCGGGAACGGCTGATGACCGTCCTGGTCACCGGCGGGACCAAGGGCATCGGGCTGGCCATCGCCCGGCGGCTGGCGCCCAGCTATCCGCGCCTTGCCCTGGCCTATCACGGCGATGACGCCGCCGCCGAAACTGCGGTCGCCGAGCTGGCGGCCCTGGGCGCCGAGGCCCAGGCCATCCGCTCCGACGTCGGGACGCCGGAAGGCGCGGGCGAGCTGATCGCCGTTCTGCGGCCCGGCGGCCTGACCCACATCGTCCACTCGGCGGCGATGATCTATCCGACCACCCTGCTGGGCGCGGACCTCGGCCGGTTCCGCCAGGCGATCGAGACCAACGGCCTGTCGCTGCTCTATCTGGTCCATGCGGCCCAGGACTTGCTGGCGCGCGGGTCGAGCGTGGTGTTCATCACCAGCATGGGCGCGCGGATTCCGTCGGCGAACTATGGCGCGCTCGGGGTGGGCAAGGCCGCGGCCGAGGCGATCGTGCGCTACCTGGTGTCCGAGCTCGCGCCGCGCGGGGTGCGGATCAACGGCGTTGCGCCCGGCCTGGTGCACACCACCTCGGTGGCCTCGATGGTCGGTGGGGAGGAGGCCGCCCAGGCGGTGGTCGATCGCGCGGCCCGCTCCAATCCCTCCGGCCGGATGAGCCGCGATTCCGACTACGCCTCGCTGGTGGAGTACCTGCTCTCGCCCGACGCGGAATTCATCCAGGGCCAGGTGATCGCCGCCACCGGCGGCGTGGGCGTGATCGGCTAGGCTTCATCAAAAATATGGTCGTGGCCGCCCAGGCGGCCCGGCCGCCAATAGCCCTCGGCCGAGATCTGCGCCTTGTCGAACCCGCGAGCCAGCAAGCCGCGGCGGATCGTGCGCACCGTGCTGGTCTCGCCGATCACATAGGCCTGGCCGCGACCGGGCGGCGGGGCGAACAGCGACATCCGCTCGATCAGCGGCAGGCTGGCCGGAACCGCCGGGCCGTTGCGCACCAGCCACTCCAGGTCGAGATCGCAATCGGCGTCGAGGTACTGGCGGTCGTCCTTGTCCTCGACCTCGACGAAGGCGAAGGCCCGCGCACGGCGGGGCAGGGTCTCCAGCATGGCGAAGATGCCCGGCAGACAGGTTTCGTCGCCGACGAAGACGTGCCAGTCGGCCTCAGGGTTCAGCACGGTGCGGCCGCGGGGGCCGCGGGCCTCCAGGCGATCGCCGGGGCGGGCGTTGAGCGCGAAGCGTTCGCCCGGACCGTGGTGGCCGTGGATCACGAAGTCGATGGTCACCTCGCCCGGCGCCGCGTCGCGGATCGTGTAGTGGCGGCGATGCAGCTCGCCCTCGGCGTCGGGGACCAGCAGGGCGAGGTCCTGGCCGGCGCGATAGTCGAGCAAGCCGTCCATGTCGAAGGTCAGGCGGCGCATGTGGGCCGTCAGGTCCTGCACCCCGCGCAGGGTCAGTTCATGGAGGGGAAGCGGCGGCCGCGCCGGCCTGGCCCAGGCTTCGGGCGCTTGTTGGAGAGGTTGCATGTCGATCCTATCTAGACTGTTCTTGATATATCGAAACACAGACGAGACTGTTTCGCAAGTGGGAGCGGACTCGCGTTTTGCAAAGGGCTGGGCTATGAGGCGCGCCGCATGACCCGCCGCGCGCACCATCACGGCCATCACCATCCGACCTGCCATCGCGGGATCGGCCGAGGCTGCGCGAACTAGGCGGCCTCAGGCGCCGGGCCCCGCAAACGCGGATGGGGCCCTGACCGCCGGCTCCATCCCTGAGACACCACCAGGGATCAGAACCATGACCGACCTTTCCCCGAAACCGCTGCGCCGCCTTGCCGCGCGCGCCTGCTTGGCCTAGGCGAGCGCCATGTCCGAAGCTTCCTCCCGACCCGAAGCCCGCGCCCCGCGCGGCTTCCTCGACCGCCGCGCCCGCGACCTCGCCGCCGAGCGCGCCATCCTGGCCAAGGTCAGCGCCGTCTATGAGCGCTATGGCTTCGAGGCCCTCGACACCGGCGCGATGGAATATGCCGACGCGCTCGGCAAGTTCCTGCCCGACGCCGACCGTCCGAACGAGGGCGTCTTCGCCCTGCAGGACGACGACGAGCAGTGGATGGCCCTGCGCTACGACCTGACGGCGCCGCTGGCCCGCTTCGTGGCCCAGAACTGGGACGCCCTGCCCAAGCCGTTCCGCCGCTACGCTTTCGGTCCGGTGTGGCGCAACGAGAAGCCCGGCCCCGGCCGTTTCCGCGAATTCACCCAGTGCGACGCCGACACGGTGGGCTCGGCCCGTCCCGAGGCCGATGCCGAGATCATCGCCATGGCGTCCGAGGGCCTGTTCGCGGCCGGCCTGCCCGCCGGGGCGGCGATCCTGAAGATCAACAATCGTAAGCTGCTGAACGGCCTGCTGGCCACGGCCGGCGTCGAAAGCGAGGGCCAGAAACTCGCCGTGCTCCGGGCGGTCGACAAGCTGGACCGACTGGGCCCGGACGGCGTGCGCCTGTTGCTGGGCGAGGGCCGCAAGGACGAGTCGGGCGCCTTCACCAAGGGCGCGGGCCTCGCGGCCAAGGCGGCCGAGGCCGTGCTGGCCTTCACCGCCGCCGGAGCCGGTGGCCGCTCCGAGACGCTCGACCGCATCGCCGACGTGATCGGAGGCTCGCCCGAGGGCGACGAGGGGCTGGAGGAGCTGCGCCGCATCGACCAGGCCCTTAGCGGCCTTGGCGTCGGCCCGGACAAGGCGGTGTTCGACCCCTCGGTGGTGCGCGGCCTGGAGTACTATACGGGCGCAGTATTCGAGGCCGAACTGCTGCTCTCGACCACGGACGAGAAGGGCGAGCCTGTGCGGTTCGGCTCGGTCGGCGGCGGCGGTCGCTATGACGACCTGGTGGCGCGGTTCACCGGCGAGCGGACGCCCGCGACGGGCTTCTCGTTCGGCGTCTCGCGCCTGGCCTCGGCCCTGCGCGCGGCCGGTCGGGACCTGGGCGCCCAGGCCCGTGGCCCAGTGGTGGTGATCGCCTTCAGCCAGGACGACATGGCCCAGTATTTCGGCGTGGTCAGCGAGCTGCGCTCGGCCGGCATCCCGGCTGAGGTCTATCTCGGAAGCTCGGGCATGAAGGCGCAGATGAAGTACGCCGACAGACGCCTGTCACCGGCCGCGATCATGCTGGGCGGCGACGAAATCCAGGCGGGGACGGTGACGGTGAAGGATCTCGATCTCGGGCGCGAGCTGTCGGCCGGCGTGACCGACAACGCCGCCTGGCGCGCCGAGCGACCCGGCCAGCAGACGATCCCGCGGGCCGAGCTGATCCCGGCCCTGCGCCGCATCCTGGAGGCCTGAGCCATGCGCGCCGAGGCTCCCGTTCCACCCGAGGCCCTGGCCGCCATCCGCGCGCCGTTCCAGGCGGCGGGGGCGGAGAGCGTCGACACCCCGATCCTCCAGCCTCTGGGCCTGCTGCTCGATTTGGCCGGGGAGGCCATGCGCGCCCGGCTGTTCGTGGTCCAGGCCGAGGGGGGCGAAGAGGCCTGCCTGCGGCCGGACTTCACCGTGCCGGTGGCGCGCCTGCACCTCGACCGCGGCGCCGAGGCCGGCCGCTACCTCTATGAGGGCAAGGTGTTCCGCGCCGCGCCGGACCAGCCGGACCGGCCGGAGGAGTTCCTCCAGATCGGGCTGGAGCGCTTCGACACCGGCGGGGTCTCGGCCGAGGCGGATGCCGAGATCGTGGCGTTGGCCTGGCGTGCGGCCGTCGCCGGCGGGCGAAGCGACCTTTCGCTGTGGCTGGGCGATATCGCCTTGTTCGCCGCCTTCGTGGACGGCCTGGACCTCACGCCTGCGCTCGCCGCGCGCCTGAAGCGCGCCGCGGCCCGTCCGCGCTTGCTACAGGGCGAACTGGCTCGCGCGGGCCAACCGCCGTCGGCGAACGAGCCCGGCGGGTTGGCGGCGCTGCTGTCCTCCCTGTCGCCGGTCGATGCGGGGCGGATGCTGGAAGAGGTCTGGGCGCTGGCGGGAATTGAGCCGGTGGGCGGCCGGGGGCCGACCGAGATCGCCGAGCGCCTGATCCGCCGCGCCGAGGCGGCCAGCGCGCCGGCCCTGACCCTCGACCAGGCCGAGGCCCTGAGACGCTTCCTGGCGATCGAGGCCGAGCCGGCCGATGCGCTGGAGGCCGTGGCCGGCCTGGCGGGTCCGAAGTCAAAGGCCCTGAAGGCGGCCCTGAAAGGCTGGACCGACCGTCTCGCCAAACTGAGCGAGGCCGGGGCGCCGATCGCCCATGCCCGGTTCGCGACCGCCCTGGGTCATGCCTTCGACTACTATGACGGCCTGACCTTCGAGATCCGCTCGGCCGCGTTGGGCGCGGATCGGCCGATCGCGGTGGGCGGCCGCTATGACAGCCTGCCGACCCGCCTGGGCGGCCCCGCCGATGCCCGCGCCGTGGGCTGCATGGTCCGGCCGCGCCGGGCGCTTTCGGAGACCGCGCGATGAGCGAGCCCTTGATCCTCGCCATCCCGTCCAAGGGCCGCCTGAAGGAACAGGTAGAGGAATGGCTGTACGATTGCGGACTGAAACTGTCCGTGGCCGGCGGCGCGCGCGGCTACATGGCCGAGCTGAAGGGTGTCGCCGGGGTGCAGGTGCGCCTGCTCTCGGCCGGCGATATCGCCGAGGCGCTGGATACTGGCGAGGCGCATCTGGGCGTCACCGGCGAGGATCTGCTGCGCGAGCGTGGCGGTGACCTCGATTCGCGGGTCCTCCTGCTACGGGCCCTGGGTTTTGGCCGCGCCGACCTGGTGGTGGCCGTGCCCAAAAGCTGGCTTGACGTCGAGACCATGGCCGATCTGGAGGAGGTGGCCCACGACGTCCTGGCCAGAAGCGGCCGGCGGATGCGGGTGGCGACCAAGTACCTGGCCCAGACCCGCGCCTTCTTCGCCCGTCACGGGGTGGCGGACTATCGGATCACCGAGTCCAACGGCGCCACCGAGGGTGCGCCCGCAGCCGGCGCCGCCGAGCTGGTGGTGGACATCACCACTACGGGGGCCACCCTGGTGGCCAATGGGCTGAAGGTGCTTTCGGATGGAACGATCCTGCGCAGCCAGGCCCAGCTGGCTGCCGCCCTCCGCGCCGATTGGGGGGCGGGCCAGCTCAAGGCGGCCGAACAGCTCCTGCGAATCCTGGAAGCGCGGGCCACGGCCCACGAGAGCGCGACCCTGGTCTGGCCGCCCGGAAAGAACGACGAGGCTCTGGTCGAGGCCTTGGTCGCGGATGGCGCGGTGAGACGGCCAAACGGCCTGCTTGCGCCTGTCGAGAAGATCGCCCGGGTGGCGGAGATCCTGACGGCGGCCGGTCTCGGCCCGGTCACCGCCTCGCGGCCGGACTTCGTTTTTGACACCGGGTGTCCCGCCTTCGAAGCTCTACAAGCCCGAACGGTCAAAAACTGACGCATACGTCAAAAAATGTACTCATTTGGGGCACAAAAAGCCCCGCTCTCGGAAATCTGATCGTTTTCCGGCGTCTGGAACCGTTCGGCGCCATTGACTCAGGGGAAGAATTGCCATCTTCATAGCCCTGCGAGAGACATGACGGCCTCAAGTCCATCAGTCTCCGGCGTTTCGGGGAGGAAACGCCCGCTCCACAAGAGCGAATAGCTCAAAATAGGCCCGCTGCGATTATCCCCCGCAGCGGGCCAAATTTTTGCCCGACGCTGGTTTTGACAAAGATGTCAAAAAGGATGAGCCCACCCTCCCCATGAAGGTGGAGGGAGGAAGTCTGAGATCATGCTAGAGCGCGCCGTCCCTCCGGAGCGCGCCACTCTTGCCCACCCCTTCAGTCACCATCGTCGGCGGCGGACCGGCCGGCCTCATGGCGGCGGAGGTGTTGAGCGCCGCCGGCGCGAACGTAACCGTGCGCGAGGCCATGCCTACCTTCGGGCGCAAGTTCTTGATGGCGGGGCGGGGCGGACTGAACCTTACCCACTCGGAACCCTTCGAGCTGTTCGCCGGCCGTTACGGCGCGGCCGCTCCGATGCTGCGGCCAATGCTGGAGGCCCTGCCGCCGTCCGCCCTGGTCGATTGGGCCCACGGCCTTGGGATCGAGACGTTCGTCGGCTCCAGCGGACGGGTGTTCCCGAAGGGGCTCAAGGCCTCGCCCCTGCTGCGCGCCTGGCTGGCGCGGCTCGCGGATCAAGGCGTGGCGCTGCGCCCGCGATCGCGCTGGCTGGGCTGGGCGGACGACGGCGCCCTCAGGTTCGCGGCCGCGGAGAGCCTGATCGAGACCGAGCGACCGGACGCGACGATCCTAGCTCTCGGTGGGGCGAGTTGGCCGCGCCTGGGTTCCGACGGCGCCTGGGCGCCCTTTCTGGCGGAGCGAGGCGTCGAGCTGTCGCGATTCCAGCCCGCCAACTGCGGCTTCGAGGTGGCCTGGACCGAGCCATTCCGCACTCGATTCGCCGGCCATCCTCTGAAGGCCGTGGCGCTGGGTTTCGCCGGGCGATCGGCGCGTGGCGAGGCGATGATCGCCGGCTACGGGATCGAAGGTGGGGCGGTGTACGCCCTTTCGGCGCTGCTGCGCGAAGCCTTGTCGACAGCCGGCGCGGCGACCTTGACGCTCGACCTCCGGCCCGACATGGACCTCTCGGCGGTGGTCGCGCGGCTTGCCCGACCGCGGTCGGGCGAGACTCTGGCCAACCGCCTTCGCAAGGCGCTGAACCTCTCCCCGCTAGAGATCAATCTTCTACGCGAGGGTCTTGGGCCGTCGCCCGGCGCCGATCCGGTCGCGCTCGCTCAGGCGATCAAGGCGATCCCGATCCGCCTGCGCGCGCCACGCCCGTTGGAGCGCGCCATCTCGTCCGCCGGCGGCGTCGACTTCACGGCCATCGACGAGGGCCTGGGCCTAAGGGCCCTGACCGGCGTGCATGTGGCGGGGGAGATGCTGGACTGGGAGGCGCCTACGGGCGGCTATCTGCTGCAGGCCTGCTTCGCGACTGGCGCCTGGGCCGCGAGGGCGATCGCCGCCTCGTCTGGCCTGCGCGGACATGCCGCGCCGCGGCGGTCGTGACCGGGAGGCGGACGACAGTCATCGTCAAGGAATTCGACGCAACATGTCGTCGCGTGTCGCCCCCAAAGGCCGTGAGAGTCCGTGTCCCAGCCCCCGCCCGTGCCGTCCTCAGTGGCGACCATACCCGAACATGAGAGGATCCTGTCGCGCGTCCTGGCCTCGGACGATCCGGAGGCGTTGATCGGCGCGAGCCGCGAGCTCCTCATGATCCGCGACCTGGCCGGCCGGGTGCTGCGGATCAGCCCGGAATGGTCGGCCCTGTTCGGGTTCTCGACGCCGCGCCTGCAGGGCACGCCGCTGCTCAGCCTCATCCATCCGCAGGACGTCTGGGCGACGCACGACGTCATGGACCGGGTGAACTTCACCAAGATGGTCTCCGGCTACGTGAACCGATATCGGGCCCTGGACGGCATCTACCGGCCGCTGGTCTGGACGGCGCGGATGTTCCAGGACCGCGTGGTGGGCGTCGCCCACGAGATTCCGGCCCGCTGACAAAAACCTGCCCAGGGTGACGCTGGGAGAATCTTGTGGCGGCGGCTCACGGGCCTAATGTGGCGCATCCGCCCTAGGGAGAGTGCGCCATGGCCGATTTCGGAGCCGATGTTGAGCTGGAGACCTTCCGCGAGGAGGCCCGCGCCTGGCTGGACGCCAATTTCCCCACCGCCCTGAAGGGCAAGGCCGCCCAGATGGCGGGGCAGGAAGGGCCGGTCTCGGACCCGGACCTCGCCAAGTGGCGCAAGGCGATCGGCGAGAAGGGCTGGGCCACCCCGACCTGGCCCAAGGAATACGGCGGCGGCGGGCTCTCGCCGCAGCAGGCCCGGGTGCTGGCGCAGGAGATGGCCAAGGCCGGCGCCTTCAATCCGCTGATGTTCGGCATGGGCATCACCATGATCGGGCCGACCATCCTCGACTACGGCACCGAGGAACAGAAGCAGAAGCACATCCCGCCGATCGTCCGTGGCGAGGTGCGCTGGTGCGTCGGCTATTCGGAACCGGGCGCGGGCTCGGACCTCGCCTCCCTGCAGATGAAGTGCGAGGACGCCGGAGATCACTGGAAAATCAACGGCCAAAAAATTTGGACGAGCGGCGCCCAGTGGTCGGACTGGTGCGGGGCGCTGGTGCGGACGGACTTCTCGGCGAAGAAGCATGAAGGGATCAGCTTCATGCTGGTCGACATGCATCAGCCGGGGATCGAGACGCGGCCGATCAAGCTGATCGCGGGGGCCTCGCCGTTCTGCGAGACCTTCTTCACCGACGCGGTTGCGCCCAAGGATGCGATGCTGGGCCAGATCAATGTCGGCTGGACGGTCGGCAAGCGACTGCTGCAACACGAAAGGGCGAGCCAGACGGGCGCTCCGGGGGGCGGTGGCGGACGAGTCACGCCGCTTTACGAGCTGGCCAAGCGCTATTGCGAGGTCGATGGGGCCGGCCGGATCGCCGATACCGACCTGCGCGCGCGGGTGATCAAGAACGAGATGGACGCGCGCACCCACGGCCTGACGCTCGCCCGGGCGGTGGCGGAGGCGAAGGGCGCGTCGGGGGCGACCAACGCCGCCTCTGTGTTGAAGAACTCCGCCACCAACGTCGCCCAGACCCGCGCCGAGCTGACCCTCGAGATCATGGGCGCCCAGGGCCTGGGCTGGGACGGCGAGGCGTTCCGCAAGGAAGAGATCGAGGCGGTGCGCGGCTGGCTCGGCGGCAAGGCGATGTCGATCTACGGCGGCTCGGCCGAGATCCAGAACAACATCATCTCCAAGCGGATCCTGGGCCTGCCGGACGCGACCGGATCGGCCTGATCCCGAAGGGATCGCCGGCCGGCGGTCGCTCGCCTCCACCGGGGCAGGGCGGGAGGGGGACCAGCCGGCCGACTGAAGACCGGCGCTGGGGGACGCCGATCTTGTCCGAAAACCTCACCAAATCCGGACGCGGTTCTCCGGGGCGACGTACATGGCGTCGCCCGGCTTGACCCCGAAGGCGTCGTAGAAGGCGTCGATGTTGCGCGTCGGGATGTCGACCCGGGCGCGAGCCGGCGAGTGCGGGTCGGAGACAAGCAGCTGGCGCTGGCGATCGTCGCGCACCTTGGAGCGCCAGACCTGGGCCCAGCCCAGGAACACCCGCTGGTCGCCGGTCAGGCCGTCGATGACGGGAGCCGGCTGGCCCTTCAGCGAGACATGGTAGGCGTCGAGCGCCAGCAGCACCCCGCCCAGGTCGCCGATGTTCTCGCCCATGGTCTGCTCGCCCTTGATGAAGGCGCCGGGCAGGATCTCCATCGCCGAGTACTGGGCGCCCAGCTTGGCGGCCTCGGCCTTGAACTTGTCGGCGTCCTGCGGCGTCCACCAGTCGACCAGCCGCCCGTCGCCGTCGGATTTGCGGCCCTGGTCGTCGAAGCCATGGGTGATCTCGTGGCCGATCACCCCGCCGATGGCGCCGTAATTGACCGCCATGTCCGCCTGGGGATCGAAGAACGGCGGCTGCAGGATCGCGGCCGGGAAGAAGATGCCGTTCTTGGTCGAGGTGTAATAGGCGTTCACCGTCGCCGGCGTCATGGACCATTCCTTGCGGTCCACCGGCTTGTCGAGGCGGGCGAGCTGGCGGTTCCACTCGAAGCGGTTGGCGCGCTCGACATTGCCGAACAGGTCGCCGTCCTTGACCGTCAGGGCGGAATAGTCGCGCCAGGTGTCCGGATAGCCGATCGAGACGCTGAACTTCGACAGCTTCTCCAGCGCCTTGGTCTTGGTCTCCGGGCCCATCCAGGTCAGGTGCTCGATGCGGCCCTTCATGGCGGTGAGGATGTCGTTCACCAGGGCCACGGCCTTGGCCTTGTCCTGCGGGGTGAAATAGCTCTGGACGTAGAGGCGGCCGAGCGCCTCGCCGATCTGGTCGTCGACCAGGGCCACGCCCCGCTTCCAGCGCGGCTTGGGCTCCGCCTGGCCGGTGATCACCTTGTCGCGGAACTGGTAGTGGGCGTCGTCGAACGCCTTGGAGAGATAGGGCGCGGCCTGGTCGGCCAGGGTGAAGGCCTCATAGGCTTTCAGGGTGTCGACCGGGGTCGCCGCGTAGATGGCGGCGATCTTCGGAAGCGCGCTGTCCTCGCGGACCACGACGCGCTTCACCTTGCCCAGGCCGGCGCCTTGCAGGAAGGCGGCCCAGGGGAAGCCGGGGGCGTCGGCGGCGAGCTTGGCCGGGTCGGAGGGATTGTAGGTCAGGTCGCGGTCGCGGCGCTGGGCGGCGGTCCAGGAGACCTTGGCGATCTCGGTCTCCATGGCGACGATCGCCTTGGCGTTGGCCGCCGGCTCCGGCCAGCCGGCCAGGGTCAGGATCTGGGCGACATAGGCCTCGTACTTGGCCTTCTGGTCGCCGAAGCGGGCTTCCAGATAGTAGTCGCGGTTGGGCAGGGTCAGGCCCGCCTGGGTGACATAGACCGCGTAGCGGGTCGGGTCCTTGCCGTCGTCGGAGATGAAGGCGCCGAAGACCGCGCCGCCGAAGTCGCCCTGGGTCTTGCCCATCAGGCGGGCGATGTCCTCGCGGGTCCTGGCGGCCTTGATGGCGGCGAGGCCGGGGGCCAGCGGCTTGGCGCCCAGGGCGTCGACGGCCGTCTCGTCCATGAAGCTGCGATAGAGGGCGCCGATCTTCGCGTCGTCGCCGGTGGCCGCCTTGTTGGCGGCGGCCGTTTCCAGGAGATCGTGCATCCGCGCGCTGGAGAGTTCGCGCAGGGCGTCGAAGGATCCGTAGCTGGAACGGTCGGCGGGAATCTCCAGCCGCTTCAGCCACGCGCCGTTGGCGTAGTCGTAGAAGTCCTGGCCGGGGCTGACGGCCTTGTCCTGTCCGGAGGCGTCGAAGCCCCATGCGCCCATGCGCGGCGCGGTCAGCGAAGGATCGGCGGCATGCGCGGCCGTGGCCAGGGCGCACGCCGCGACCGCGGCGAGCCAGAACGACTTCATGGACATGCGAACTCTGAGAGCGGGAGAGGCGCGGACCATGACCGCCCGCGCCCCGCTCGCCACGTTACATTTTAGTTACGTTTCGGCGGCCCGCCCGGCGAGCAGGGCCGAGGCTTCGCGGGCGGCGCCGATGGCGCTGGCGGCGGCCGCGTCAGAGAGCATGCCCGCGTCGCCCACCCAGTCGCCGGCCAGGAAGAGACCGGGCGCATCCGCCACGATGACCGGCGTGCGGCGCCCCTCCGTACGCCAGCCCGGAAGATCGTGGGCGACCTGGATGCCGACCAGCCGCTGTTTGTGGACCAAGGCCTCCCGCCAATCCGGCCTCAGGCGGTCCGCCAGCCGCTCCAACTCCCGCAGGTGGACGGGATCGGGCGCTTCGTCAGGTGCGAGATAGCGGCCCAGATGTAGCAGGCCGCCGCCCGGCGGCGCCAACTCGGCCACCGCCGAATGGAGGGACAGGTAGGTCGGCGCATCCATGCCCAGCGCGAATTCCGCACCAGGCTCGGGGTTCGCGAGCCCGAGGTCGAGACCCATCATTCGCAAAGGCCGCGCCGCCTGTGCGGCGGTGGCGATGTCCCGTGAGTCGGCGACCAGGTCGCGCGCCGCCGTCGGCGAGGCGGCCAGGATGACGGCGTCGAAGGCTTGCGGCGCCTGGCCGGCGAATTCGAGCCGCCAAGCGTGATGTTCGCGCCGGATCGCCAAGACCCGATGTTCGGAACGCAGCACCGCGCCAGCGCTGGTCGCAGCCTGCGCCAGGCCTGCGATCAAGGCGCGCCAGCCCCCATCGACGTAGAGCACGCCGCCAAAGCTCAACCGCACCTGGTCCAGCGCCGCCTTGGCGTCGATCTCATCCGGCGCATGCGAATAGCTGGACACCCGCACCAGGGCCTCGATCACCATCCGCACCTTCCCCGGCAGGCCTTCGGTGAAGGCGCGCAGCGGGGCTCCGCGGTCGCCCGCGGCGCCTTCGCCGATCTGCGCCAGGACCTCGGCGAGACGGGCGCCTTCGGCTGGGTTCAGAGGCGCCGCGACGCGGCCGGCGGCGGGGCGGGTCGGCAGCGGATGGGCCACGTCTCCCCAGGTCGCCATGGCGCCGTCGAGGCGCAGCCGATGGCCGGAGACCGGCACGCCGAGCTCGGCAAGGACGGCATTGAAGGCGCCGCGCACATAGAGGGCGTGCGGACCCTGGTTGAAATGGAAGCCGTCGACAATCCGCGTCTGGGCGCGTCCTCCGAGCTCGGGTGCGGCCTCGAACAGGCGAGGCTGCAACCCTTGGCGCGCCAGTGTCGCGGCCGCGACGAGACCGGCCACGCCGCCGCCGACGATGGCGATTTCCGCAGTTTTCATCGAGCCCTCTTTCGGACAATTTGTGTCCGTTTAAATCGGATGATAAATGTCCGCAAATGAAAACTCTCGAAGGTGTCGAGTGGGCGGCCCATGCCTGCGCCGTCCTGGCCGGGCTGTCGCCGGGCGCCAGCTTGAACGCCGCCGCCCTGGCGGAATTTCACGAGCTGCCGCCGGCCTATATGGCTAAGCACCTGCAGGCGCTGGTGCGTGCGGGCGTGCTGACGGCGAGCCGCGGCGGCGGTGGCGGATATCGCCTGGCCCGCCCCGCCGACGAGATCAGCCTGTGGGACGTGCAGGCGGCGATCGAGGGGCCGGGACCGAGCTTCCGCTGCCAGGACATTCGCAGGAACGGCCCCTGCGCCGGCTGTGCGCCCGCGAGCCTGCCCTGCGATATCGCGAGCGCCTTCCACGCCGCGGATGCAGCCTATCGCGCCCAGTTGAAGACGGTCAGCGTCGCCGAGATCGCCCGGCGCGTGGGCCAGAAGTACGGCCCCGATGGCCGTGCGCACTTCGGCGATTGGGCGAGGCGCAACGGCGCCGCACCGCTGGAGGGGCGGCGCGCGCCGTCCTAGCGGCTGCGGTGCGGGGACGCGAACGGCATCCGGGCATGGCGATCCGGCGCCCCAGGCCGTACGAAGGGGCATGACCCCGCGCTCCGCCGATCTCGCCGCCTTGCAGACGCCCTGCCTCATCGTCGACGAGGCGAAGATGACCCGCAGTATCGAGGCGATGGCGGCGAAGGCGCGGGCGCTGGGCGTGACGCTGCGGCCGCACCTGAAGACCGCCAAGTCGGTCGACGTGGCGCGGCGCCTGCTGACCGGCGGGACGGGCCCCGCGACGGTCTCGACCCTGGCCGAGGCCGAAGTGTTCGCGGCCGCGGGCGTGGCCGACATCCTCTATGCGGTGGGGATCGCGCCGCAGAAGCTCGACCGGGTGCAGGCGATCCGGCGGCGGGGTTGCGACCTTGCCGTGATCCTCGACACCCTCGAGCAGGCCGACGCGGTGGCCGAGGCGTCCCGCCGGGCGGGCGAGGCGATCCCGGCCCTGATCGAGATCGACAGCGACGGCCATCGGGGCGGCCTGAAGCCGGCCGATCCGATGCTGGTCGAGGTGGGGCGGCGGCTGCACGACGGCGGAGCCGCGATGCGCGGCGTCGTCACCCATGCGGGCGGCAGCTATGACGTGGTGGGCCCGGCCGGCCACGAAGTCTTCGCCGAGCAGGAGCGCGCCGCCGCCGTGGGCGCGGCCGAGGCCCTCCGCGCGGCGGGCCTGCCTTGTCCGGTGGTGAGCGTGGGGTCGACGCCGACGGCGCGGGCCGCGCGCGACCTGACCGGCGTCACCGAACTGCGGGCCGGGGTCTATGTGTTCTTCGACCTGGTCATGGCGGGTATCGAGGCCTGCGCGGTGGAGGACATCGCGCTCTCGGTCCTGACCACGGTGATCGGCCGCCAGGCGGACCGGGGCTGGCTGCTGGTCGACGCCGGCTGGATGGCGCTGTCGCGCGACCGGGGCACGGCCGGCCAGGCGGTCGACCAGGGCTATGGCCTGGTCTGCGACGAGGCCGGCCAGGTGTTGCCCGACCTGATCGTGATCAAGGCGAACCAGGCACACGGGATCGTCGCACCCCGGCCGCGCGCGCCGGCGCTCGACCTGCCGGTC
>CAMFIW010000008.1 GCA_945952355.1 uncultured Phenylobacterium sp.
GTGACCGAGGGGCGTCGGATGAGCTCCTGGGTCAGCTTGACCGGGTCAATCAATCTTGTCCTCGCGGGCCGGAAACCTAAGTCTGGCGTGTCCTAGACCGGAACCGTCCCATGCCCAAGATCGATATCGCCGCCGCGCCGACCAAGCACGGGACCGGCTATCCGCCGCCGCATGACGCGCCGTGCCTGGAGCGCAAGCGCTGGCGGCTCGGCGATGCGGCGGGGCTGACCCAGTTCGGCGTCAATCTGCAGCGGCTGGCGCCCGGCGTCTGGTCCAGCCAGCGGCACTGGCATTCGGCCGAGGACGAGTTCGTCTATGTGCTGGAGGGCGAGGTGGTGCTGGTCACCGACGAGGGCGAGCAGGTGATGCGCGCAGGCGACTGCGCAGGCTTTCCCGCCGGTCAGCCCAACGGCCATCACCTGCAGAACCGCTCCGACCGAGAGGCCGTCCTGCTGGAGGTGGGCTCCCGCCGGCTCGACGCGGACACTTGCGAATACCCGGACATCGACATGGCCATGGACGCGGCGGGCGACTTCGTCCACCGCGACGGCACGCCCTACGGGGTGCGCTCGATCAGCCGCTAGGGCTCAGAGCCTGTCCTTCAGATAGATCACCTGGGGCCGGTTGGCGCTGATCAGGTGGCCGAGCACGAAGCCGACGAACAGAGCCGCTCCCAAGGCGGCATAGGGCCGCTCGCGCACGACCTCGACACCCTGGGCGCTGCGCTTGGCCGCCTCGGCGCGGGCGGTCTTCAGCGCGGCCTTGGCCCTGACCATCGCGGCCTCCGCCCTCACGTCGAATCTGGCTTTGGCTTCCCGCAGCGCGGCGGCGGTCGCATCGGTAAGCGGGCGCTCACCCGCCTCGACATTGATAGGGTGCGGGCGCGCGGAGGTGTCGGCGATGGTTTCGGCGGCGTCTTGAATCGTGGCGGGCATGGGACATCTCCTCGGCGGGCGGGATCGCCGGCCGCTAGGATAACCCGGACCTTGGCCTTCAGGTTGCCGATCAGTCTCGAAGCAGTTCGTTGATCGAGGTCTTCGACCGCGTTCGCTCGTCGACTGTCTTCATGATCACCGCGCAGTAGGTCGAGGGCATGCCCTCGTGCGGCGACGGTCGGCTGCCCGACATGATCACCGAATAGGGCGGCACTTCGCCGGTGGTCACGGCGCCGGTCTTGCGGTCGATGATCGGGGTGGTCGAGGTCAGGTAGACGCCCATAGACAGAACGCTGCCCTCGCGCACGATCACGCCCTCGGCGACCTCGGAGCGGGCGCCGATGAAGCAGTTGTCCTCGATGATGGTCGGGTTGGCCTGGAGGGGCTCCAGCACCCCGCCGATGCCCGCGCCGCCGGACAGGTGCACGTTCTTGCCGATCTGGGCGCAGGAGCCGACCGTGGCCCATGTGTCGACCATCGTCCCTTCGTCGACATAAGCGCCGATGTTCACGAACGACGGCGTCATCACCACGCCCTTGGCGATGAAGGCCCCTTTGCGCACAACGCAGCCCGGCACGGCGCGGAAGCCGGCGGCCTCGAAGCGGGCGGCGTCCCAGCCGGTGAACTTCGACGGCACCTTGTCCCAGTAGGGGCCGGGCGCGGGCGCTTCGACCAGCTGGTTCGGATTCAGGCGGAAGGACAGCAGGATCGCCTGCTTGGCCCATTGGTGCGTGGTCCAGGCGCCGTCGTCGCCGCGGCTGGCGACGCGCAGGGTCCCGGCGTCCAGGCGCTCGATGATCTCGGCCACCGCTTCGCGCACCGCGCCCTTGGTCCCGGTGTTGATCGCGTCGCGGTCTTCCCAGGCGGCTTCGATCACGGACTTCAGGTCTTGAGACATCAGGCGGCTTCCTTCAGGCGCGCGTGGTTGAGGAACGGCGCGAGCTTATGGGTCTTGTAGTCGACATAGTCCGCCTCGGTTCCACGGGCGCGGGGGCCGACCAGGACGGTCGTCATGCCGAGATCCTTGGCGGGCTTCAGGTTCTTCACCGAGTCCTCGAAGAAGGCGGTGGTGGTCGGATCCATACCGTGGGCGTCGATCATCCGCTGGAAGCCCAGAGGGTCGGGCTTGGGCGCATAGCCGAACGAATGGATGTGGAAGACCTCGTCGAACAGGTGGGTCAGGCCGAGCCTCGCCATCACCCGCTCGGCGTGGCGGTCGTCGGCATTGGTGAACACGAAGCGGCGGCCAGGCAGCTTGGCCAGCGCCACCAATAGCTCCGGATCCTCCACCAAGGCCTCCAGCGACAGGTCGTGGTGCAGGGCGAAGAAGTCCGCGGGCTCGACCCCGTGATGGCGGATCAGGCCTGTGAGCGTCAGACCATGCTCGGCATAGTACTTCTTCTGCAGGACGAAGGCCTCGTCCCGCGGCAGGCCGGTCACCTTCTGCACGAAGTCGGTCATCCTCGACTCGACTTGGCTCATGAACCCGGACTCCTCAGGATAGAGGGTGTTGTCCAGGTCGAAGAGCCAGGTGTCGACGTATGAGAGGTCGGGGGTCATCGGGTGATGAGCGTCCCCGACCCGTGCTCGGTGAACAGCTCCACCAGCATGGCGTGGGCCCGGCGGCCGTCGAGGATGACCACGGCCTCGACCCCGGCCTCGACCGCGGCGATTGCGGTCTCCAGCTTGGGGATCATGCCGCCGGACGCCACGCCTGACGCGATCGCGCCGCGGGCCTCGGCGACGCTCAGCTCGCGGATCAGCTCGCCGTCGGCGCCCAGCACGCCGGCCACGTCGGTCAGCAGCAGCATACGCTTGGCCTTCAGCGCGCCGGCCAGGGCGCCGGCCACGGTGTCGGCGTTGATGTTGTAGGTCTGGCCGTCCTCGGCCACGCCGATCGGGGCGACGACCGGGATGTAGTCGTGCTCGGCCGAGATCAGGCCCTGGATCAGCTGCGGGTCGATCTTCTTGGGTTCGCCCACATAGCCCAGGTCCACGACCTGCTCGATCTGGCTGTCGGGGTCCTTCTTGGTGCGCGTGGCCTTCTCGACGGTGATCAGCCGCGCATCCTTGCCCGACAGGCCCACGCCGCGCACGTCGGCCTCGGCGCCGGCGAGGGTGATCCAGTTGGCGATCTCCTTGTTGATGGCGCCCGACAGCACCATCTCGGCGACCTCCATGGTGGCCTCGTCGGTCACCCGCAGGCCGTCGACGAAGGTCGACTTCACGCCGGCCTTGTCCAGCATGCGCGAGATCTGCGGCCCGCCGCCATGCACCACGACCGGGTGCAGGCCGAGCAGCTTCAGCAGCACGGCGTCGGCGGCGAACAGCTTCGCCGTTTCCTCCTGGCCCATGGCGTGGCCGCCATATTTGATGACCACGGTCTCGCGGTCGTATTGCTGGATGTAGGGCAGGGCCTCGGCGAGCGTCTTCGCGGTCGCCCAGCCCTGTTCCTCGGCTTGCGTCTCGCTCACGATCTGCGCCTCCACACGTTCGGAGCGCTCCGATAGCGGACGCTGGCCCCCCTGTCACCTTCGCGGCTGTCATGTTCGGCCGGGCTCGACGCCAAGCGCGACCGTGCTAGCTTCGCCGCGAATTTTCAGTCCGGGGAGTTTTCATGCGCCTGTCCGTCCTTCTCGCCGCCGCCTCGCTGGCGGCCCTTTGCGTCACCGCCGCGCAGGCCAAGACCGTGGCCGTCACCGCCGACAAGCTGGTCGACGTCGCCACCGGCAAGGAGGCCGACAAGCCGCTGGTGATCATTACCGACGGGCGGATCACCAAGGTGGGCAAGCAGGGCGACGCGGTCCCCGCCGACGCCGAGAAGGTCGACCTGCCGGGCGTGACCCTGCTGCCCGGCCTGATCGACATGCACACCCACATCACCTCGTCGCCGCTGTTCAGCGGCTACAACTCGCTGCTGTTCACCGACAGCTTCTGGCCGGTGATCTCGACCCACAACGCCAAGGTGACCCTGGAGGCCGGCTTCACCACCATCCGCAACGTCGGCTCCGAGAACTATGACGATGTGGGTCTTCGCCAGGGGATCGACGGCGGCTTCGTCGAGGGGCCGCGGATCGTCACCGCCACCTACGCCATTGGCTCGACGGGGGGGCACTGCGACTCGACCTTTTTCCCGCCCTCGATGAAGCAGAAGGGCCCGGCCGTGATCGACAGCCCCGACGAGGGCCGGCGCATGGTGCGCGAACTGCACAAGTACGGCGCTCAGGTCATCAAGATCTGCGCCACGGGCGGTGTGTTCAGCCACGGCGACAAGCCAGGCGCCCAGCAGCTCACCTTCGAGGAGATCAAGGCCATCGTCGATGAGGCCCATGCCACGGGCTTGAAGGTCGCCGCCCATGCGCACGGCGCCTCGGGAATCAAGGCCTCGATCCTGGCTGGGGTCGACACCATCGAACATGCCAGCCTGGTGGACGACGAGGGTATCAAGCTCGCCATCCAGAAGGGCGCCTACTTCGGCATGGACATCTACAACACCGACTACACCCAGGCCGAAGGCAAGAAGAACGGGGTGCTGGAAGAGAACCTGCAGAAGGACCGCGATATCGGCCTGATCCAGCGCCAGAACTACCAGAAGGCGCTGAAGGCCGGGGTGAAGATGATCTTCTCCTCCGACGCCGGGGTCTATCCGCACGGCGCCAACGCCAACCAGCTGGTGACCATGACCCAGTGGGGCGCGACCCCGCTGCAGGCGATCCAGTCGGCGACCATCACCGCCGCCGAAGCCCTGGGCCAGCCGGACGATGTGGGCCAGGTCAAGGTCGGCGCCTATGGCGACATGGTCGGTGTCGTCGGCGATCCGCTGAAGGACATCACCCTGATGAAGCACCCCGCCTTCGTCATGAAGGGCGGCGACGTGGTGGTGAAGAAGTAGGGCGCTTTTGCTCCCCCAACGGGGGAGCACCTTAAACCTCCACCTCCGGGAGGAGCCGGTGGAAGTGGTTCTCGACCGCGCCGTAGCACTCGCAGGCGGCGCGCTCGAGGCCCTTGCGGTCGAGGATCTCGACCCGGCCGCGGTGATTGCGGATCAGGCCGCGCGCGGCGAGGTCGTTGGTCACCGTGCTGACCGTTGTCCGCTGCACGCCCAGCATCTCCGCCAGGCTCTCCTGGGTCAGATGGATCAGGGCCTCGCCGGCCCGGTCGTGCGCCGCCAGCAGCCAGCGGGCCGCCCGCTCCTCCACCCTGTGCAGGGCGTTGCAGGCCACCGACTGCATCATCTGGGCGAGCAAGGCGTCGGCATAGCGCGAGAACAGGTCGCCGAAGCGCGGAGAGCCGGTCTTGGCCGCCTCCAGGTGGCTGGTGGGGATGGCCAGGACCTCGCCGCCCACCTGCACCACGGCGCGGCCGAAGGCGGGCTTGTGGCCCTCGCTGACGATGCCGCCCACCGCGCCCTCGCGCCCGATGGTGGCGGCCTCGACCTCGTGGCCGTCGGCGGTCACCACCAGCAGCGAGGCCATGGTCCCCTTGCATGGGAAGTAGGTGGTGTCCACCTCGTCGCCCGGCTCGAACAGCACCTTGCCGCGCGGCAGGCTGATCAGTTCCAGGTGGGGCTCCAGAACCGCGAAGTCTCGGGCCGACAGGGCGCCCAGCAGCCGGTTGGCGCGCCGCGCATCGATCCCCGCGACCGGTTTGCGTTCTGACATCAGCACGCCTCTCAGCATCGCCCCACCCTCCTGTGCCCCGCTTCAACGCACGAAGCCGCTTGCGGCTCCGCTTGTTGAGCTAGTTCAATGAAGTGGGGCGGCCGAGGTCAGATCGAGCGCGCGACGACCTCCTTCATGATCTCGGAGGTGCCGCCATAGATCCGTTGGACACGGGCGTCGCGCCAGAGTCGGGCGATCGGGTACTCGTTCATATAGCCCGCGCCGCCGTGAAGCTGCAGGGCCGCGTCGCAGACCTCCCACTGCAGCTCGGTGTGGAACAGCTTGGCGGCCGAGGCTTCGGCGGCGGTCAGCTCGCCCTTCAGGTGGCGGGCCATGCACCAGTCGAGGTGCGCCCAGCCGGCCTGCAGCTTGGCCTTCAGCCCGCCCAGGGTGAACCGGGTGTTCTGGAAGTCGAACACGGTCTGCTTGAACGCCTTGCGCTCCTTGGTGAACTTCACAGCCTCGTCGAAGGCGCGCTGGGCGGCGGCCTGGCCGGCGATGGCGATCTGCAGCCGCTCCTGCGGCAGCTGGTTCATCAGATAGGCGAAGCCGCGGCCTTCCTCGCCGAGGCAATTGGTGATCGGCACGCGCACGTCCTCGAAGAACAGCTCCGAGGTGTCGGCCGAGTTCTGGCCGATCTTGTCGAGGTTGCGCCCGCGCTTGAAGCCCGACCGGTCGGTCTCGACCAGGATCAGCGAAATGCCCTTCGAGCCGAGGGTCGGGTCGGTCTTGGCGACAACCACCACCACGTCGGCGTTCTGGCCGTTGGTGATGTAGGTCTTGGAGCCGGAGACGATGTAGTGGTTGCCGTCCCGCTTGGCCGTGGTGCGAACGCCCTGCAGGTCGGAGCCCGCGCCCGGCTCGGTCATGGCGATGGCGGTGATCACTTCGCCCGACACCATGCCCGGCAGCCAGCGCTGCTTCTGCTCTTCCGAGCCGTAGTTGATGATGTAGTCGACGACGATGTCGGACTGCAGGGTGATGCCGGCCGACGAGCCGGCATAGTTCAGCTCCTCGCCGATCACCGCGTTGTAGCGATAGTCGAGGCCCAGGCCGCCATATTCGGCCGGCACCTGCGGGCACAGGATCCCCGCCTCGCCGCAGGCCCGCCAGAAGTCGCGGTCGATGATGCCTTCTTCCTCCCAGCGGTCGAGGTGCGGCGTCAGGTGCTGGGCGTAGAACTTGCGCACCTGGTCGCGGAACAGGGCGAGGTCCTCGTCATAGACGGCGCGGTTGGCGGTCTCGAGCATGCGGCGGGGCTCCCATAGGCGTATGTCGGCGCCGATTTAGGGCCATCACCCAGGGTCAGGCCAGACCGCCAAGAGCTTGGCGATTGCCGGAGCCACGATTTTCCTTCTCCCCTTGCGGGAGAAGGTGACCTGCGAAGGCAGGCCGGATGAGGGGACTGCGGCCTCTGCGGAAACGCTGCGCGGCCCGTCACCCGACCCCGCTCCGCGGGGCCACCCTCTCGCGCGAGGGGAGAGGAGAAGAATGCCCAGAGCGGCTAGAGATCGAAGGCGTACATCACCACCGTTTCGACCTCGGCATGGGCGGCGTAGAGGTTCCTCGCCGGTCCATTGTCGGGTTCGGTGGCGACCCAGGCTTCGTCGCAGCCCAGTTCGCGGCCGAGGTCGAGCAGGGCTTCGATGAGACGCCGGGCGATGCCCTGGTTGTTGATGATACGGCGACCACCGAGATTGTCGATGTAGAGCTCGGTGGCCTGGTCAGGATGGCGGTGCACGACGCCGGCGATCTGGCCCACCACCTCGCCGCCGGCGAGCGCGACGAACATCAGGTGACCGGGCTCGGCCAGATAGGCCGCCAGCCGCTCGGGGACGATCGCCTCGTCGAACACGTCCTCGGCCACCCGGTCGAGCAGGGCGGCGTTGGCGGGGGCGAGGCGGACGATCTCTGCGGTCATGCCCGCAGATCTAGGGCGTGACCTCGCACGCCGCCATGATCTCGGCGCGCAGATCGGCGAGGCCGTCGCCCTTTTCCGAGGAAGTCACGGCCACCCGCGGAAAGGCGGCGGGTCGCTTGGCGATAGCCGCCAGCGTCTTGAGGCGCACCGCCTCCACCTCGGAGGGCCTCAGCTTGTCGGCCTTGGTCAGCACGATCTGGTAGGAGACGGCGGCCTTGTCGAAGGCGTCCATCGGCTCCTTGTCGACATCCTTCAGCCCGTGGCGTGCGTCGATCAGCAGATAGGCGCGCTTCAGGTTCGGCCGGCCGCGCAGATAGTCGCGGCCCAGGTTCTGAAACGCCTTGACCACGCCCTTGGAGGCCTTGGCCCAGCCGTAGCCCGGCAGGTCGACCAGCCGCAGTTTCTCATCCAGCACGAAGAAGTTCACTTCGCGCGTCCGGCCGGGCTCGTTCGACGCGCGGGCCAGGTGCTTGTGGCCTACGAGCGCGTTGATCAGCGACGACTTGCCGACGTTGGAGCGGCCGGCGAAGGCCACCTCGGGCATGTCGGCGGCCGGCAGGCCATCGATCGCCACGGCGCCCATCATGAAGCTGGCCTGCCGCGCGAACAGCACCCGCGCGGCTTCCAGGGTCTCGTCGTCGAAGAGCGGGTCGTCGCTCACCCGGTGGTCCCGACCGGCTTGCCGGTCAGCCGAGCGATGATGCGGTCGATGGGGTTGTCCACCTTGAACCGGCGCATGATCACGTACTGCTGCAGGATCGTGAGCAGGTTGGACCACGTGTAGTAGATCAGCAGGCCCACCGCGAGCTGGCTCAGCACGAAGGTGAACACCACCGGCATCAGCTGCATGATCCGCTGCTGGGTCGGGTCGGGCGCCGGCGGGCTCATCTGCATCGAGAGCCACTGGGTGAAGCCGTACATCAGCGGCCAGATGCCGATGTGCAGGGTCGTGGAAAGGAAGCCGCCGATGAGCGGCGCCGTCGCCGGATCCCATGGAATGGCGCCGAAGAGGTTGAAGATGGTCGAGGGATCGCGCGCCGAGAGGTCCTGGATCCAGCCGAAGAACGGCGCGTGACGCATCTCGATCGAGACCGACAGCACCTTGAACAGGGCCAGGAAGACCGGGATCGTCGCCAGCATGGGCAGGCAGCCCACCAGGGGGTTGATCTTCTCGCGCTGATAGAGCGCCATCAGCTCCTGCTGCTGCTTGGCCGGGTCTTCCTTGTACTTGGTCCTGAGCGCCTCCACGTCAGGCTGGATCTTCTTCATCTTGGTCATCGACTCGTAGGAGAGGTTGGCCGGGTAGAAGAAGGCGATGCGGACGAGCACGGTCAGGGCGAGGATCGCCAGGCCGAAGTTCTTGAACAGCCCGTAGAACTGCTCGAGGATCCAGAAGATGGGCTTGGTGAAGAAGTAGAGCCGGCCCCAGTCCACCGCGTCCTGGAAGCGCGGAATGCCCAGGCTGGCCTCGTAGGCCTTCAGCAGTGGCACTGTCTTGGCGCCCGCGAACATGCGGCTGGTATGGGTCAGGGATTGGCCAGGGGCCACCGCGCGGGGTTGACCCAGGAAGTTGGCTTCATAGACGTCGACGCCGGACGAAGGCGTCATGCGGAACGAGGCGTGGATGTTCTCGGCCTGGTCGGGGACCAGCGCCGCCAGCCAGTACTTGTCCGTGATGCCGAGCCAGCCGCCCTTGGCGCTGAAGTCCTTCTCGCCGGCCTTCTTCCAATCCTTGTACTTCACCATCTGCAGCACGCGATCCATCACGCCCACCCCGCCCTCGTGGGCGTTGGCGGCGGGGATGGCCGGGGCGCCCTGGCGCTGCACCGAGGCGTAGGGAGAGACGGTGATCGGCGCGGCGGTCCCGTTGGTCACCGTGTCGGTGACCGTGAACATGTACTTGTCATCCACTTCGATCTTGCGGGTGAAGGTCAGGCCCTTGCCGTTCGTATAGGTCAGCACCAGCGGCTTGCCGGGCGAGAGCTTGTCGCCCTGGGCCAAGGTCCAGACGCTGTCGGGATTGGGCAGGCCGGGAAGGTTGGCGCCCAGCCAGCCGAACTCGGCGAACCAGGCATGCTCGGAGCCTTCCGGCTTCAGCAGCTCGACCAGCGGCGACTTCGGATCGACCGTCTGGCGGTAGCCCTTCAGCAGCAGGTCGTCGATGCGCGCGCCCTTCAGCGACAGCGACCCCTGCAGGGCCGGCGTGTCGATCGCCGCGCGCGGACTCGCCTGCAGCGCGGCCTGGCGGGCCACATAGACGGGCTTGGCTGCCGCCGAGGGCAGGCTTCCGGTCTTGCCCGCGGGCACGGCCTGGGTCTGGGCGCTTTCGCGGGCCTTCAACGCCGCCTGGCGCTGCTTCTCCTGCGGGCCGAGCACCAGGAACTGGTAGGCGATCAGCATCGCGAACGCGAGCACCGCGAAGATGATGGTGTTGCGGTTGGAATTATCGGGCATTCGCGCGCGGCTCAAACTGTCGGGGAGGGCGCGCGGACGGACGCGCGGGATGGGCTTTCGCTGTCGGCCGCGAGGCTTATCAGCGCGGTTTTCACGTCGTCAAGCAAACGCTCCCACGGGCGCGTGGGCGCACCGGCGCGGGCGATCAACACATAGTCATGGCCGGGACGTCCCAACAGGGGGACGAGACGCCGCGCGGCCTCGCGCAGCCGGCGCTTGGCGCGGTTGCGGATCACCGACCCGCCGATCTTTTTGGTGGCCGTGAACCCAACGCGGACCAAGGATTTGTCGTCGGCGCGGTCGCGCGCCTGCAGCACAACGCAGCCCTTGGCGCACGAACCGGCTTTAGCGGCCAGGAGAAAATCCGGCCGGTCCTTCAGTCTGGCGATGGGAAAGGCGGGCTCCGTCATGCGGAGGCCCAGGCGACGCCGTCCTAGGCGGACAGGCGCTTACGGCCCTTGGCGCGCCGACGGGCGATCACCTTCTGGCCGTTCTTGGTGGCCATACGCGCGCGCCAGCCGTGACGGCGCGCACGCACGAGACGGGAGGGTTGGAAAGTGCGCTTCACGGGATGGCTCCGGGGTCGAAATCGAGCGGCGGTTCCTAGGGGAACGGGGGAGCCATGTCAATGCCGGATGGGTCAAGGGCCCGATGACGGCTCCAAATCCGCTCATCCCGGCGAATGCCGGGACCCAGATCATGGCGCGCGGCATCGCTTGGATCGCGCCCTTGGACGACAGGCCGGTCTCAAAGCCATACGATCTGGACCCCGGCATGCGCCGGGGTGAGCGGGAATAGGGCATGGCCGACTTCGCCGTCGATCACGTGGTGATCCAGACCCCCGACCGGGAGGCCTTCGTGGCGGCCGTGGCGGCGGGCTCGGGCCTGCCGATCCTGCAGGGCTATGCGCCGCAGGGCGTGGTCCAGTCCAGCGGCTTGCGCTTCGCCAACGGCCCTTTCCTCGATGTGTTCGGCGCGCCGGAGCCCGGCACGGCCCTGATCCTGGGCGGCGGCGGTGTCGAGGCGGCTGAACGACTGGCGGTGGAACGGGGCTGGCGGGTCCGCCTGCTGCGGCGAACCGAGCAGCCGGCGGACGCTCCGGATTATCCCTGGGATATGGCCCTGTTCCGCCGCGACCAGGGCCTGCTGACCCGCATCAGCATCATCGAATACGCCGACGATCCGGAGGCCTGGGCGCGGCCGGACTTCTCCGGCGGTCTCTACCGGTCCCCGCCTCAAGGTCAGGCCCGCCTCGCTCGGGTCTGGCTGGCGACGCGCGAGATCGAGCGCGCCCGGGCGGACCTGGCGGCCTTCGGGTATGACGGCGGCGCGGAGGCGACCTCCGCATTCTGGCCGCATCGCGGCCTGGGCCTGAGCGGCCCGTCCTGCGACATCGTTCTGGTCGAGGGTCCCGAGGCGGTGGTCCGCCTGGACATCACGACCGCCGCCGGCCCGGCCCGCGAACGGCGTCCGGCCGACGCGCCGGTCCTGGTGTTCGACGAGCCCTAGGCCAGCGTCAGGATCACCGGCCCGGTGCGGGTCGCGACCAGCGTGTGCTCGTACTGCACGGTGGGCTGGCCCTTGGGCGGGAACAGCGTCCAGCCGTCGTCGCGCTCCTCGACCCAGTCGGCGCCCAGGGACAGGAAGGGCTCGATCGTGAAGACCAGGCCCTCGGGGATCATCCGGGTGTCGCGCGGCTCATGCCAGGTCGGGATCTCGCCCGGATCGTCGTGCAGCGAGTGGCCGACCCCGTGGCTCGCCAGGTTGCGCACCAGGCTGTAGCCGTTCTTCTTCGCGAAGCCCTCGATGGCCCGGCCCACCTCGTTCAGCCGCCCGCCGGACTTCACCGCCCGGATACCGGTCCACATGGCGCGGCGGCCGTCGCGGCACAGGCGCTCGATCTTCGCCGTGGTCGGCGGCACCTGGAAGCTCGCGCCCGTATCGCCGAAGAAGCCGTCCCTCTCGGCCGAGACGTCGATATTGATCAGGTCGCCGGCCTTGATCACCCGCTCGCCCGGGATGCCGTGCGCCACGTCCGGCCCCACCGAGATGCAGGTCGCGCCGGGGAAGTTGTAGGTCAGCTCCGGCGCCGAGCGAGCGCCTTCCTTCTCCAGCAGCGCGCGGCCGAGGTCGTCGAGCTCCTTGGTGGTCATGCCGGGCTCCATCGCCTCGCCCATGGCGGTGAGCGTCTGGGCCACGATGCGGCCGATGACCCGCAGCTTTTCCAGCTGCGCCTCGTTCTCGATGGTCATAGGAGTGACCTCCTCAAAGATCCGGCCGAACGACCGTCTTGCCCACCACCTTGCGGTCGGCCAGCGTGTCGAAGGCGGCCTGCCAGTCGTTCAGCACGAACTCGCGGTCGACCCGGGGTTTCACCTTGCCCTCCTCGGCCATCTTCCAGATCGCGACATTGTTCTCGCGGCCCTTGGCCGGGAACTGGCGGCCATACTCGCCGGCGCGCACGCCCATGACCGAGAAGCCCTTGATCAGCGCGTAGTTCACCGGCAGCACCGGCAGGCGTCCGGAGGTGAAGCCGATCGACAGGATCGATCCGTTGAAGGCGATGCAGCGCACGCTCTCGTCGAACACGTCGCCGCCGACCGGGTCGTAGATCACGTCGGCGCCGCGGCCGCCGGTGATCTCCTTCACGCGATCCTTGAAGCCACGGGTGACGTTCACCGTCGCGTCGACCTCGTATTCCGTCTCGATCACCGCCAGCTTGTCGTCGCTGGCCGAGGCGGCGATCACCTTGCAGCCCAGCATCTTGGCCATGTCGACGCAGGCCAGGCCGACCCCGCCGGCCGCGCCGTGCACCAGCACCCATTGGCCCGGCTCGACCTGGGCGCGGCGGACCAGGGCCACATAGGCGGTCAGGTAGCAGACCTGGTAGCCCGCCGCCTGGCCGAAGCTCAGCGCCTTGGGCTTGCGATGCAGGGCCTGCGCCGGGCTTACCGCGTATTCGGCGAAGCCGCCGGTGCGCGAGCCGCCCGCCACCTCGTCGCCGACGCTCCAGCCCTCGACGCCCTCGCCCAGCTTCACGATCTCGCCGGCCAGCTCCATGCCCGGCGTGAAGGGGAGGGTCGGCTTGTGCTGGTGCTCGCCGCGGGTCTGCATCAGGTCGGGGAAGTTCACCGCCGAGGCCTTCACCCGGATCAGCACCTCGCCCGGACGCGGGTCCGGCGTCGGGATGTCCTTGACCACGCAGCCGGCGTATTCCGCCGCCAGTTCCTCGACCACCAGGGCTCGCATCAGCAGATCCGTCCTTCCAGGCCCTCGCGGACCAGGCCCGCGATCTCGCGACAGGCGACATCGGCGCCGGGGATCACGCCGGTGAAGGCGGTGAAGCCGTGGGCCAGGCTGTCGTAGCAGCGGTAGACCGTGGGCGCCCCCGCGTCACGCAAGCGCTTGGCGTAGGCCTCGCCCTGGTCGACCAGCGGGTCGAAACCCGCCGTCACCACGACGGCGGGGGCCAGATCGGAAAGGTCAGGCTCGCGGATCGGCGACAGGCGCGGCGAGGCCGGGTCGTCGCCGGGGTTCAGATAGTGGCCCATGAACCAGTCCATCGTCGGCCGGTCGAGCGGGAAGGCGTCGCCATAGGTGGTCATCGAGGCGCTCTCGCTGGCGACGTCGACGCACGGATAGATCAGCAACTGCAGGCAGGGCTGGGCCTCGCCGGCGCGCTTCAGCTCCTGGCAGACGATGGCCGAGAAATGCCCGCCCATGGAATCGCCGCCGATCGCCGCGCGGCCTTGCGGCGCACCGAAGCGGGCGGCGTGCTCGCGCGCCCAGCGGAAGGCGGCCAGCACGTCCTCGAGGCCCGCCGGATAGCGGTGCTCCGGCGCCAGGCGATAGTCCACCGAGGCCACCGGCCCGCGCGTGACCTTGGCCAGCAGGGCGCAGAAGGCGTCGCAGGTCTCCAGGTCGCCGATCACCCCGCCGCCCATGTGGGCGTAGACGAGGATCGGGGTCGCCGGGTCCTGAGCGTCGGGCCGGTAGAGCCGCAGCGGGATCTCGCCGCCGGGCCCGGGGATGGTCATGGGCTCGATGCGCACGCCGGCCTCCGGCGCGGCGCTCATGGCGGCGAAGGCCCCGGCGCTGGTCCGTCGGGCCTCGTCCGGGGTCATGGCGGTCATCGGCCGCCCGCCCTTGGCCTGGGCGGCCAGGAACTGCAGGCGCGGGTCGAGCGTGCGGCCGCCGCGATAGACCGCGCCGCCGCCGGACAGCAGCCTCAGGATCGGAGAGGGCAGCGAGAGCAGGGTTTTCAGGACCAGGCGCTGGGTGGACAGGCTGGCCATGGCGCTCACGCGCCCGAGGGGCCGCGCAGGCCGAACAGGATCATGCCCACCGCGAAGTCGGTGGCGCCCTTCACGTCGAAGGGCCTGCGTCCCAGCATCTTGTCGCCGACCTCGCGTGCAATGCCGATGCAGGCGGCGGCGATGTAGTCCGGATCGGCGTGGCTCGGATCGCCGGCGGCCTGCTCGACGATGCAGTCGCGGACCTCGGCGAACACCGCCTGCATCTCCGGCGTTTCACCATGGATGTGCGGATGCGGCTCGTCGATCGGCCGGCGCGCCATCCAGTTCTTGTGCTCGTCGGCCAGGAAGTTGAAGTAGGCCGAGATTGCTGCGCGGACGAAGCTCTCCCAGTCGGTGGCCTTGGCGCGCTCCGCCTTCAGGATCGGGGCGAAGCGCCGCGCGCCGTCATCCGACAGGGCGGTCGCGACCTCTTCCTTGGAGCGGTAGTAATTGTAGAAGGTGCCGGCCGCGAGACCGGTGCGGCGGATGATGTCGCGCACTGTGGCGCCGTCATAGCCCAGCTCGCCGAACACCTCGCGCGCCGCGTCCAGGATCGCCAGCCGGTTCTGGGCCTTGGTCTGCTCGCGCTTGCCGACCGGGAGATATGCGACCTGAGACATCTATGTCCGAACTAAAAAAGTGACGTGCGTCATTCTAAGGTCGTTCCGTTGCGTCCGCCAAGGGGCGTCGCGCCCGGCGGTCAGTATCCCGCCCGATCGCCCGCGCCGCAGGCGACCCGGCATTGGCCCCAGGTGGTCGAACAATCGTCGGATCGCCCGTCGGACAGGCAGAAATAGTAGGTTTGCGCGCAGTTCGTGCGGCACTGTTGGGCCACGCCGCCAACGGGGCCGGAGACAGGCGGCAGGATCGGTCCGCGCGGATCGAGGCCCGGTGTCAGCGGCGCGGGCGGCGCGGCGGTCGACGGCGCGGCCACGGCGGGTTTGGTCGCCGCCGGAACGGTGAACGTCTTCCTGGCCTGCGCGCCTGCGGACCCGGCCAGGGCCAGCAGCGCGAGACTGAGGAGAATGGTGCGACGCATGGCCGGATCCTGACCCCGGCCGCGTTAAGAGCCGATTAACCATGATCGCTTGGGACATCTCGTCCTCCCCCGCTGCGCAGGGGAGGAAAGAGCCCCGACAAGGTCGTGATGCAGCCTAAACCGTCCGCTGCGCCCGGTCCTTGGCGTTGGTGGCCTGGATCGACTCGCGGGCCGACTTCCATTGCTCCTCGGTCCAGCTGCGCAGCCGCGCGAAGCCGCCGCCGCCGGCCTGCCAGGCGGCTCCGTCGATGGCGATGGTCTGGCCGTTCACATAGGCCGACAGCGGGTGCAGCAGGTAGACCGCCAGGTTGGCCAGTTCGCGCATCTCGCCGACCCGGCCCATCGGATTGCCGCTCATGTCGCGATAGTTGCCGCCGGTCGCCTCGCCCTGCGTCGGGTTCAGCCGCGCGCTCATCCCCTCGGTCGGGAAGGGGCCTGGCGCGATGTTGTTGAAGCGGATGTCGTGGCTGCCCCATTCCACCGCCAGCGACTGGCTCATGGTGGCGATGCCGGCTTTCGACATCGCCGAGGGCACGGTGAACGGGCCGCCGCTCCAGATCCAGGTGGTCAGGATCGAGACCACCGAGCCCGGCTTGCCTTCGGCGATCCAGCGCTTGCCGCAGTCGAGCGTCATGAAGAACGAGCCGCGGAACACGATGTTGGCGATAGCGTCGAAGCCGCGCGGCGAAAGGTCCTGGGTGCGGCTGATGAAGTTGCCGGCGGCGTTGTTGACCAGGCCCGTGAGCGCGCCGCCGTCGGCCCAGATGGTGTCCAGCGTTTCGCTGATCGCCTCGGGCACGCGGATGTCGCAGGCGATGCCGACGCAGCGACCGGCGCCTTCGGATGCCGGATGGGCGGCCATCAGCTCCTTGGCGGTCTCTTCCAGCACGCCGCCGCGGCGGCCGCAGATATAGACGTCGGCCCCCAGCATCAGGCAGGCCTCGGCCATCACCTTGCCCAGGCCCGTGCCGCCGCCGGTGATCAGGATCCGTTCGCCGGCCATCAGGCCCGGCTTGAACATCAGGTCGCCTGGGGTCAGCTCGGCCACGGTGTTTCCTCCTTGTGTCGTTGGAGGAAAGTCCGCGCCCCTGACGCGGGGTAGGTCAAGGGCGCCCCGAAAAAGATGAGGGCCGCCTTTCGGCGGCCCTCGGTACTACTCTGGGGTACTGACTTCCTGGGGCTAGAACTCTTCCCAGCCCTCTTCTTCCGCCGCCGGCTGGTGGGCCAGGGCAGTGGCTCCGCGGGAGGCGGGGCGGGACATGGGAGCGGCCGTGCGCTCGGGAGTGCGGGCCGGATTGGCGGGACGTTCGGCGGCCTTGAAGGCGCCGGAGCCGGTGACCTTGAAGCGACCCACCAGGCGAGCCAGCTCCTGGGCCTCGTCGGCCAGGACGCGGCTGGCCGCGGTGCTCTCTTCCACCATGGCGGCGTTCTGCTGGGTCACCTGGTCCATCTGGTTGACGGCGGTGTTCACCTGGCCGAGGCCCAGGGCCTCCTCCTTGGCCGAGGCGGCGATTTCGCCGACCACGGTCGAGATCTCGCCGACCTGGCGGACGATCCGCTCCAGGGCCTTGCCGGTCTCGCCGACCAGGCCCACGCCCTCGGCGACCTGTTGAGTCGAGGCCGAGATGAGGGTCTTGATCTCCTTGGCGGCTTCGGCGGAGCGCTGGGCCAGGGCCCGCACTTCCGAGGCGACGACCGCGAAGCCCTTGCCGGCGTCGCCGGCTCGGGCCGCCTCGACCCCGGCGTTCAGGGCCAGCAGGTTGGTCTGGAAGGCGATCTCGTCGATCACTCCGATGATCTGGCTGATCTGCTTGGCCGAGTGCTCGATCTGGCCCATGGCGTCGACGGCCTTGCGCACGACCTCGCCCGAGGCTTCCGCGTCGTTCTTGGCCGAAGCCGTGGCCTCGCGGCCATGGTTGGCGCCGTCCGAGGTCTTGTTGACCGTGGCGGTGATCTGGTCGAGCGCCGCGGCGGTCTCCTCGAGGGTGGCGGCCTGGTGCTCGGTGCGGCGCGACAGGTCGTCGGCCGAGTGGCTGATCTCGCCCGCGCCGGACTGGATCGATGCGGTGGCGCCGGCGATGGCGCGCATGGCCTCTTCCAGCTTGGCCACGGCCGCGTTGAAGTCGTCGCGCAGCTTGCGGTAGTCGCCCGGAAACTCGGTCTCGAGGCGGTAGGTCAGGTCGCCGGTGGCCAGGGCGTCGAGCGCGTGGGCCAGCGAATTGACGACGTTCTGCTGCTCTTCGGCGATGGCCGCGGCGGCCTCGGCGTTCTGGCGCCGCGCGGCCTCGGCGGCGGCTTCCGCCGACTCCTGTTCCTGGCGCAGCTTTTCGAGGTGGAGCTGGTTGTCGCGGAACACCTTCAGGGAGGTGACGATCGCCCCCAACTCGTCGGCCCGGCTCATGGCGTCCAGGTCGATGGAGTTGTCGCCGCGGGCGAGGGACTCGGTCGCGTTGGCGATCTTCTTGACGTCCCGCCGCAGAGTGAGCGTCAGGCCCGCGGCCAGGGCGCCGGCGATCAGCAGGGTGGCGAGCGCGCCGATCATGGTGGCGATCTGGGCGGTCTTGGCGCGGCCGTCGCTGGCCGTGGCGCTGGCGTCGGTGCGCGCCTGGCTGGCGTCCACGATCTTGTGCAGGATCGTGCTCATCTTGCCGTACTCTTCCTCGAACGGCGCGGCGAAGCCGGCGGCCGTGCCGAAGTCGGTGGTGATCATGGCGCAGATTACGTCGAGCGCGTCGTGGGTGTTCTTCAGGCCCTTGATCAGCTCGTCATAGTTCTTCTTCTGATCGGCCGGGGCGGTCTTCTCGGCCGCCTGGACCTCCTTGGTGATGGCGTCCACCTCGGCCATCATCGCCTTGGAGTCGGCGTCAATCTTGTCCTTGTCGATCGAAGCGCCCTGGTGGGTCAGCAACAGGTAAAGCTGGCCGTGAACGGCGGTGATCCGTTCCGAGACCTTTTGCATCCTAAGGCTGTTGGGCATGTCCACCTGCACGACCTGCCGCAGCTCGGCGGCTTGGTTGCGTTGGAGCAAGATGGCTCCGGTGGCCAGCAAGGCCAGCATGACCAGGGCGAAGGCGGGCGCGAAGCCGATCTTGATGATCAGCGGCGTATCCACAAGCCTGAGGCGCTTCACTCGAGTATCCCCCCGCGAAGTACGGTTAGCGTCGCGGACACCATGGCGTCAGGTTGCTAACCAATCGTCACCGGAATGGGGAATTCGGGGGGGCCTCGTGCGCGGGCGCGAGATCATAAAGACTCAATGATCCAGGGGCTTGGCCCGGGTGATCGACGATTAGTTAATCGTCCCGATTCCGACTCCCTTAACCTGAATCCGGCACAACGTCCCCACGCTCAAATCTAGAAAGGAGTGGGGCGACGATGAAGAATATCCTCAAGATTGCGGGCGGTTGCGCCCTGGCGTTTTCCCTTGCTGGCCAAGCTTCCGCGGCCGATTTCGCCGAAGCCATGGGCAAGTGCCTGACCAAGAACGCGAACACTCGCGACGCGGCCACGGTCATGCTCGAGTGCAACGCCGACGGCGGCAAGCTCACGGGCTGCAAGGTCCTGGACAACAGCCAGCCGGGCAAGGGTTTCGACAAGGCCGCCCTGTGCGTGGCCGACGCCCTGCCCATGGGTTCGAAGACCGGCACCGTGAAGGTTCCGATGCGCTTTCCGGGCGGCGGCTGATCGCCTGACCGATTCAGTACGGCCGTACTGTGCAACGCCCTCGGTTCGCCGGGGGCGTTTTGCATTTCGGGCGACGCAATCCTAGGGTGCGACACTCCGTCGCAAGCTTGGCCTTAGGCCTTCGCCCGCGCGATGATCGCCATGGCGCCGGCAGGCGCGCGGACCTTCCCCTCGTGGATCACATAGGCGAACACGTCGCGCGGACCGGCCGGGGGCGAGGTGCGGTCCACCGGGCGGAAGTCGTCGGGAACCTCGCCAGTCGCGTAAGTCTTCATCCGCCCCACCCACTCATCCAGCGCCGCGGGCTCGTAGGCGGTCGCAATCTCGTCCTTTCCCGTCATCAGCCGCAGGTAGACGAAGTCGGCGGTGATGTCGGGGATCAGCGGGAAGGTCTCGTGGTCGGCCACGCAGATCGCCATGTTCCGGTCGCGGCACATGGCGACGAACTTCGGGTCGGCGAAGCTGGGGTGGCGCACCTC
>CAMFIW010000009.1 GCA_945952355.1 uncultured Phenylobacterium sp.
ACCGTCGTGCCCAGCTCCGGCAAGGTGCTGACCGGCGGTGTCGACGCCAACGCCCTGCAGCGTCCGAAGCGCTTCTTCGGCGCGGCGCGGAACATCGAGGAAGGCGGCTCGCTGACCATCATCGCCACGGCCCTGATCGACACGGGCAGCCGCATGGACGAGGTGATCTTCGAAGAGTTCAAGGGCACCGGCAACTCGGAAATCATCCTGGACCGCAAGGTCGCGGACAAGCGCATCTTCCCGGCCATCGACGTGCTGAAGTCCGGGACGCGGAAGGACGAGCTGATCACGCCGAAGGACCAGCTGCAGAAGACCTACATCCTGCGCCGGATCCTCTCGCCGATGGGCGCTCAGGACGCGATCGAGTTCCTGCTCGACAAGCTGCGCAGCTCGAAGAACAACGACGAGTTCTTCCAGTCTATGAACACTTAAGCAGCTGTAAAAGCTAAGGTTTCACGTGAAACAGCGGGGCGGCGCAGGCGACTGCGCCGCCTTTCGTGCGTCTACGGAATAAGCAGGCTCGCCCCGACCGTTTCGCGGCTTTCCAGGGCTTCGTGGGCCCGCCGGGCGTCGGCCAGCGAGAAGGTCTGGCCAACCTCGATCTTCACCTTACCCGAGGCGATCACCGCGAACAGGGCCGCGGCGCTCTCGTCGAGTTCGGCGGTGGTCAGCAGGTAGTCGCCCATGGTTGGGCGGGTCAGGTAGACCGAGCCTGCGGCGAGCAGCCTGGCGGGAGCGACCGGGTCGGGCGGGCCCGAGGCGTTGCCGAAACTGACGAACAGGCCCCGCTTGGCGAGGCTGCCGAGGGTGGCGTCGAAGGTCGCCTTGCCCACCGAGTCGTAGGCCACCGGTACGCCCTTGCCGCCGGTGATGCGGCGGACCTCGGCGGCGACGTCCTGGTCGCGGTAGAGGATGACGTGGTCGGCGCCATGCTCGCGGGCCCGGGCCGCCTTGTCCTCGGATCCGACGGTCGCGATGACCTCCGCGCCGAGCGCCTTGCCCCACTGGACGAGGATCTGGCCGACCCCGCCGGCGGCGGCGTGCACCAGGATCGGATCGCCCGCCTTCACCGTGTAGCAGCGGCGCAGCAGGAACTCGGCGGTCATACCTTTCAGCAGCGCCGCCGCGGCGATCCGGGCGTCGATACCGGCGGGCGGCTTCACCGCGCGCTCGGCCGCCACCACGTGAAACTCGGCATAGGCGCCGATCGGCCCGGAGGCGTAGGCGGCGAGGTCGCCCGGCGCGAAGCGGGTGACCCCGTCCCCCACGGCCTCGACCACCCCGGCGGCCTCCATGCCGAGGCCCGACGGAAGCTTCAGCGGATAGAGGCCCGTGCGGTGATAGGTGTCGATGAAGTTGATGCCGATCGCCTGGTGGCGGACCAGGATCTGGCCGGGGCCCGGCTGGGGGGTTGGGACCTCGGTGAGCTGCAGGACGCCGGGACCGCCGGTCTGCTCGAAACGGATCGCCTTCATGTCATTCCTCCAGATGGGCCTGGAAGAAGGCGAGGGTCCGGCCGCCCGCAAGCTTGGCGTCGGCCTCGTCATAGTGCTCGCCGCCCTTGCGGGCGAAGGCGTGATCTCGGCCGGGATAGTTGTGGATGGTGATGTGCGGATGGTTTTTCAGCGCCTGCAGGATCACCTCCTGTGCCGGTTTCGGCACGAACTGGTCTTCCTCGGCGATGTGCATGAGCAGGGGCTGGGCGATCTTGGCGGCCTCGCCGGTCAGGCTCTCGATGCCGACCCCGTAATAGGCGACCGAGGCGTCGATGTCGGTGCGAGCCGCGGTGAGGTAGGCGAGCTTGCCGCCGAGGCAGAAGCCGACGCAGCCGACCTTGCCGGTGCAGGCCGGGTCGTCGCGCAGGGCGTCGATGGTCGCGTCGATGTCGAGCACGCCTTGATCCGCGTCGAAGGCGTTCATCAGGGCGAAGGCCTTCTTCCACTCCGCCTCGGTCTGGTCGGTGATGTCGACCCCGGGCTCGATGCGCCAGAAGAGATCCGGGCAGACCGCGAGATAGCCGGCGCTGGCCAGCTCGTCGGCGATGCCGCGCATCACCGCGTTCACCCCGAAGATCTCCTGGATGACCACGACGCCGGGCGCCTTGGCCTTGGCCGGACGCGCCACATAGGCGGCCATCTGGCCCCCGTCGGCGGTTCGGATCTGGATTGTTTCTCCCATCTTCGGCTCCCGTCCTTCTGAAAATCGTCGTGGTCTCTAGCGCGCAGCCCCCGACGCCCGCCATAACTAAGTCGTCAAACCCGAGGTTGGCCCCATGAAGATGACCATCGAGATCGACTGCACCCCGCAGGAGGCCCGGACCTTCCTAGGCCTGCCGGATGTCAGCGGCTTGAACGACAAGCTCGTCGAAGAGATGCAGAAGCGGATGGAGGCCAACATCAACATGCTCTCCCCCGAGGAGCTGATGAAGAACTGGGCCGCCTTCGGCGCCGGCGCGCAGGAGAGCTTCCGCAAGCTGATGGCCTCGGCGGTGGATATCGGCATGGGCGCCACGCGGCCCAAATGAACGACACCATCTTCGCGCCGGCCACCGCGCCCGGCCGCGCGGCGGTGGCGGTCGTGCGCGTGTCCGGTTCCCGGGCGGGCTTCGCCGTCCGCGCCCTGGCCGGCCGCCTCCCCTCGCCGCGGCGCGCGGCGTTGCGGACCTTGAAGGCTGGAGATGGTGCGGCCATCGACCAGGCCCTGGTGCTCTGGTTCCCCGCGCCCGGCAGCTATACGGGCGAAGATTCAGCCGAGTTTCACGTGCATGGCGGGCCAGCGGTGGTTTCGGCCCTGCTGGAAGCCTTGGCGTCGCAGGGCCTGCGCCTGGCCGAGCCCGGCGAATTCACCCGCCGCGCGTTCGAACACGGAAAGCTGGATCTGGCCCAGGCCGAAGGCGTCGCCGACCTGATCGAGGCCGAGACCGAGGCGCAGCGTCGCCAGGCGCTCGATCAGCTCGGCGGCGCGCTCGGCCGGGCCCAGCAGGCGTGGCGGGATGACCTGATCGAGTGCCTGGCGGCCTTCGAGGCGGCGGTCGACTTCCCTGATGAGGAGGTGCCGGCCGACGTGGCCGAACGGGCGCAGCCGGTGCTGGAACGCCTGATTGACCAGCTGGAGACGACCCTGGACGGAGTTCGGCGCGGTGAACAAGTGCGCGAGGGGTTCCGGATCGCCCTGGTGGGCGCGCCGAACGCGGGCAAGAGCACGTTGCTGAACGCCCTGGCGGGCCGGGATGCAGCGATCGTCACCGCCACGCCGGGCACGACGCGGGACATCATCGAGGTTCCGATGCGGCTAGGTGGGTACAAGGCCGTCGTCGCCGACACGGCGGGCCTCCGCGAAACGGCCGACGAGATCGAGGCCGAGGGCGTTCGGCGGGCGCGGGCCTGGGCCAGGAGCGCCGATCTGCGGGTCTGGGTGGTCGACGGCGCCGGACCGCACGCCGCCCCGGCCCCGGCGGAGCTCGAAGCCGGCGACCTCTGCGTGATCAACAAGGCCGACTTGCCGTTGGGCGGTGAAACGGGCGCGGCCCTGGCCGAGGCGCGGGCCCTGGAGCTCGAGGTCCACCGGCTGAGCGCACGTGAAACGACGGACGTGGCGATTCTTGAGGCCACGCTCACATCCCGCGTGGTCGACGCATTGGGATCCGCGGAGTTCCCGACCGCCACGCGACTGCGTCACGGGGAATTGCTCGCCGAGGCCGTGGCGCGTCTGAGAAGCGCGCTTGGCTTCCGCGACGCGCTGGAGCTGGCCGCCGAAGATGTTCGCCTGGCCGGCCGGGCGCTGGATCGGATCACCGGGCGCATCGACCCGGAGGACGTGCTGGACCGGGTGTTCGCCAGCTTCTGCATTGGAAAATAAGCTGTTTCACGTGAAACACGGCGTAGGAGCCCTAACCAAGCCTCGCCCGCGAGCGGGAGAGGAACGGGCCGCGCAACTGGCCAAGTCCCATGGAATCTGGTGAGGCCGTGCCGGCGCGGCGCAGCAATGTGCTCTCCCGTTTGCGGGAGAGGTTAGGTGAGGATGGATCCCAGGTTTCACGTGAAACCCCACCGCCCTTCCGCTATAGGAACCGCCCGCCCATATCCGGCGGACTGTGGGACCTCGCGCGTGACCTCCTGGGACGTGATCATCATTGGCGGCGGCCATGCGGGCTGCGAGGCGGCGGCGGCGTCCGCCCGCTTTGGCGCGCGCACCCTGCTGCTGACCCACAAGCTCGAAACCATCGGCGAGATGAGCTGCAACCCGGCCATTGGCGGCCTGGGCAAGGGCCATCTGGTTCGTGAGATCGACGCCCTGGACGGCGTGATGGGTCGCCTTGCCGATGTGGCGGGCATCCAGTTCCGCCTGCTGAACCGCTCCAAGGGCGCGGCGGTGCGCGGGCCCCGGGCCCAGATCGACCGCAGGCTCTATCGCGAGGCCATGCAGGCCGAACTGGCCGCGACCCCCAACCTGACCATCGTCGCCGAGGCGGTGGAGGATCTGATCGTCCGCGGCGGCCGGGTGGCCGGGGTGACCGGGGCGTCGGGCGCGGAATATATCGCCGGCCGCGTGGTCCTGACGACCGGCACTTTCCTGAAGGGCGTGATCCACCAGGGCGAGATGCGGATTCCCGCCGGGCGGGTCGGCGAGGCGCCGGCTATCGGCCTGTCGGACCGGCTTTATGCGCTGGGCGTGCAGATGGGCCGGCTGAAAACCGGCACCCCGGCGCGGCTGGACGGCAAGACCATCGCCTGGGACAGGCTGGAACTGCAGGCGGCGGACGACGAACCCATCCCCTTCTCGTTCCTGACGGCCAAGATCACCACGCCCCAGGTCGCCTGCGGCATCACCTACACGACCGAAGAAACCCACCGGATCATCGCCGAGCGCCTGGGCGAGTCCGCCGTCTATGGTGGTCGGATCAATGGCCGTGGCCCGCGCTACTGTCCGTCGATCGAGGACAAGGTGGTTCGGTTCGCCGACAAGACCAGCCACCAGATCTTCCTGGAGCCCGAAGGCCTGGACGACGACACGGTCTATCCGAACGGCATCTCGACCTCGGTTTCGGCCGAGACCCAGGACCTGTTCCTGCGCACCATTCCCGGTCTCGAGGCGGTTCAGGTGAAGCGTCACGGCTACGCCATCGAGTACGACTATGTGGACCCCCGGGAACTGGACGCGACCCTGGAGGTCAAGCGCTTGCCCGGGCTCTATCTCGCCGGCCAGATCAACGGCACCACGGGCTATGAGGAGGCCGGGGCGCAGGGCTTGGTGGCCGGGCTCAACGCCGCCCGCGCCGCTGGCGGGTCCGACGCCGTCGTTTTCGATCTGGACGAGGACTATATCGGCTAGTTGATCGATGCCCTGGTCACCCGAGGTGTCACCGAGCCTTCTCGAATGTTCACCAGCCGGGCGGAATTCCGCCTGACCCTGCGCGCCGACAATGCCGACCAGCGCCTGACCGAGCGCGGCATCGCGCTGGGCTGCGTCGGTGTTTCACGTGAAACAGTTTTCCGTTCAAAGGCCTCGGCCCTCGCCGACGCCCGCGCACTGGCGAAAAGTCTTACCCTAACTCCGGCCCAGGCCGAGAAAGCCGGCCTGCCCGTCAAGGCCGACGGCCAGCGCCGCGACCTCAGCCAGCTGCTGGCCTATCCGACCATCGGGTTCGACGACCTGGCCGCCATCTGGCCGCAGATCGGCGGCTGGAGCCCCGAGGTTCGCGAGCAGATGGAGATCGACGCGTCATATGCCGGCTATCTCGACCGCCAGGCCGCCGAGGCCTTCCGCCGCGACGAGAACCTGCGCCTGCCGGCGGAGCTGGACTACCGCGCGGTGAGCGGTCTTTCCAACGAAGTGCGCGAGAAACTGGCCGCGGTCCGACCGCTCACGCTGGGTCAGGCCGCCCGGATCGAGGGCGTCACACCTGGCGCTCTGACAGCCCTGCTGGCCCATGTCCGCCGCCGCGCCGCCTAGCCCTGCCGCCGTTTCCGCCGACGTCCCCGACGTCGTGACCGCCGCCGACTTCGCGCGGGTCAGCGGTGCGGGTCCGACGGCGCTCGCCGACCTGGAGCGCTACCGGGATTACCTGGCCGACTGGAACGAACGGATGAACCTGATCGGTCCGGCCACGCTCGACATCTACTGGTCGCGCCATGCCTGGGACTCGGCCCAGATCCTGCCGATGGCCCCCGAAGCCAAGATCTGGGCGGACCTCGGAACCGGCGCAGGTTTGCCCGGTATCGTGCTGGCGATCCTGGGAAAAGACCGGCCCGGCTTCCACGTGCACCTGGTCGAGAGCATGGCCAAGCGGTGCCGCTTCCTGAGCGAAGTGGTCCAGGGATTGGACCTGCCGGCCACCGTTCATAATTCTCGTGCGGAAGACCTGGCCCTGCCTGTGGATATCGTCACGGCGCGGGCTTGCGCGCCGTTGACCAGATTGCTTGGGTACGCCCGGCCCTACCTCCAGCGTGGCGCGACCGCCCTGTTCCTCAAGGGACAAGATGTTGCGTCTGAAATGGAGGAAGCGGCCAGATCTTGGGATTTCGAGGCCGATGTGCTGCCCAGCTTGAGTGACGCCCGGGGCCGTATCGTACGCGTAAGGAGGCTGGGCCGTGGCCGGAAAGTCTGAACCCGTGAAACGCGGCCTGCGCGTGCTGGTGATCGCCAACCAGAAGGGCGGCGTGGGCAAGACCACGACCGCGATCAATCTCGGCACCGCGCTCGCCGCCGTCGGCGAGAAGGTTCTGCTGATCGATTCCGACCCGCAGGGCAACGCGTCCACGGGCCTGGGCGTCGGCCGCGCCCAGCGCAAGGTCACGCTCTACGATGTGCTGATGGGCGAACGGCCGATGGCCGAGGCGGTGGTCCACACCGCCCTGCCCGGCCTCGACCTGATCGCCGCCGACCCCGATCTCAGCGGTGTCGAGCTGGAGCTCGGCCAACAGGCCCGACGCTCGTTCAAGCTCCGCGACGCGATCGAGCCGATCCGCGCGTCGGGCCAGTACACCTACGTCCTGATCGATTGTCCGCCCTCGCTGAACCTGCTGACGGTCAACGCCATGGCCGCCGCGGACGCGGTGCTGGTGCCGCTGCAGTGCGAGTTCTTCGCGCTCGAGGGCCTGACCCAGCTGCTGCGCACGGTGGAGCTGGTGCGCGGCAGCCTGAACCCGAACCTGGAGATCCAGGGCGTGGTGCTGACGATGTACGATCGGCGCAACAGCCTGTCCGAACAGGTGGCGCGCGACGTGCGCGGCCATTTCGGCGAGGCGGTCTATCAGACGGTGATCCCGCGCAATGTGCGCGTCTCGGAGGCGCCGTCGTTCGGCAAGCCGGTGCTGGTCTATGACCTGAAGTGCGCCGGCAGCCAGGCCTATCTGAAGCTCGCCCGCGAGGTCGTGGTGCGCGAGCGCGATCGCCGCGCGAAAGCTGCGGCCTAGGGATTGATGATGGTCGAGAAACGTGGACTGGGCCGGGGGCTGTCGGCCCTGCTGGGCGAGGTGGAGGAGACGCCGGTGACGGCCGGCGCCGTGGCGGGCCTGCGCGAGGTCCCGATCGAGCTGATCCACCGCAATGAGAAGCAGCCCCGCTGGGTCTTCACGCCCGAGGAGATCGACGAGCTCGCCGCCTCGATCCGCGAGAAGGGCGTGCTGCAGCCAATCCTCCTGCGCGCCGCGCCAGACATGGACGGTCATTTCGAGATCGTCGCCGGCGAACGCCGCTGGCGCGCCAGCCAGAAGGCCGGTCTGCACGTCCTGCCGGCCCTGGTGCGCGAGCTGGACGACGCCCAGGTGCTCGAGATCGCGGTGATCGAGAACGTGCAGCGCGCGGCGCTGAACCCGATCGAAGAGGCCGCCGCCTACCAGCAGCTGATCGAGGTGCATGGCCGCAGCCAGGCCGAGGTCGCCGATGCGGTCGGCAAGAGCCGCGCCCACGTCGCCAACGCCGTGCGCCTGCTGAACCTGCCCGAAGCAGCTCGCGCCTATGTACTGTCGGGCCAGCTCACCGCCGGCCATGCCCGCGCGATCCTGACCGCCGCCGACTCGATGGCGCTGGCTGAGGAGGTCATCGCCAAGGGTCTGTCGGTGCGCGACACCGAGGCCCTGGCGCGCCGAATGGCCCAGGGGCCGGCTGCGCCGAAGGCCGCTCCGCCCAAGCCGTCCAAGGACGCCGACACCCAGGCGCTGGAAGTGGACCTGTCGGAAGTGCTCGGCCTGGCGGTCGAGGTTTTCGATCGGGGCGGCGCGGGCGAGTTGCGGATCAAGTACCAGACGCTGGAGCAGCTCGACGAAGTCTGCCGCAGGCTGACCCGGGGGTGAGCGGCCAATTCGGCGACAGGTTGATCATTTCGCCTTGGATCGCGGCTCAGCAGCAACCGTGATCGAATTGATCAACCTCTCCCCGAATTAGAACTCAGCGCTTCCCCGCCAATGCTGCGACCTCGCGGATCGCGGCGGCGACCGCCACGGGATTGTCGTTCTGAATCAAGTGACCCGAGCCGCGCACCAGGCGGTTTTCGCCTCGTGTCGACTCGCGGGCGAGGTCGTCGTGCATCGACATCCACAGCGTCGAGAGGGCGTCGGCCACCGCCTCCGGGGCGCCAGCGCGATAGGTGTTCTCGGCGGTCAGCACGATGAGCGGGATGTCGCCGAGGGCGCGCCGCGCCGCATCGATCTGCGCGCCGTCGGCGTCCGCCAAGCTCTCCAGTTCCGAGACCTCGGTCCGGAAATAGTCCGGCTTCGAGCGTTGGGCCACGAAGGCGTCCTTGAGGCCCTGGGGCCAGCGGTCCGGGTATTTCCCGGCGCAGCGGTCGTATTCCGGCGTCCCGAGCTTCAGTCCCGCCTCCGTCGCGGCGAGGCAGGCCTTGGGCCCACCGGCCAGGGGCGGGCGAGGCACGCCCAAGAGGGCGGCGATGCGGTCCTCCTGGTGCTCGACGCTCGGGTCGACCAGGACCAGGCCCGCCACGTCCTTCGGGTGCTGGAAGGCGAACAATCGCACGTCGAGCCCGCCCAGCGAATGGCCGACCAGGATGTAGGGGCCCGGCAGGCCCGAGGCTTTCAGCAGGGCGGCGAGGTCGGCGGCGCGATGGGTGACGTCCCGCGGCAGGGGGCCGGGATCGCTGAACCCCATGCCGGCGCGGTCATAGGAACAGGCCCGGAAGCCGGAGAGCTTCGGCTGCAGTGTGCCCCAGGAGAAGGTCGATCCGCCGAAACCGGCGTCGAGGATGACCACGGGACCGTTTTCGCCGGTGCAGTACAGGTTCATCCGCCGGCCGTCGGGCAGTTTCACCAGCCGCTGCGGCATGGCGTAGGCCATCATCGGATCTGAGATCGGCGCGCAGGAGGCCTGACCAGCCAGCAGGAGCGCCAGGGCCAGGATCACCGCCCGCACGTTCAGAGCCCCAGGCGACGGGCGCGGCCCGCGATCTGCAGGGCCAGGCGCTCGGCGATCAGCTGGTCGGGCGAACCCGCAGTCTTGCAGGCCCGGTCGGCGGCCAGGACCTCTGGCTGCAGGCGGTCGAGTTCCGGCAGGGTCCAGCTACGCGCCTGGCGCAGGAACTCCCTTTCATTCTTCCAGAACACCCCGGAGGCCTTGGCGGCCTCCTGAAGCCCCGCTCCGGACTTGGCGAGGGTCAGGGTGCGGCGCAGGCGGCCGAGATACTGACCGATGGCGCGGACGGCGGCGGGACCCGCCTCCCCTTCCTGCGCTGCCCGGCGCAAGCCGGCCTGGGCCTCGGCGAGGCGTCCCCCAAACGCATCGGCGGCCGCGTCGGACAGCGAGGCCTCCGGCTCGACTCCCAGAAAGTCTTCCAGGTCCCTGGGTGTGGCGGTCATGCCGGAGCCAGGGCCGAGATAAAGGGCCAGCCTCTCGATCTCCTGACGCGCCACGCCCCGCTCCTTGGGCATTCGGGCGACGAAGACCGCCAGCGCGTCGGCGGTCAGGCCCACACCATCCTTGGCCAGGCTTTCGCGCACAAGGCGGGCGACGTCGCCGGGCTCGTCCTCGTAGCAGGGGATGGTCGCGCAGGCGGCGGCCTTCTCGGCCACCTTGCGCAGGGCCGAGTCACGGCCGAGAGCCCCGGCCTCGATCAGGAAGAAGGCGTCGGGATTGAGCTCGCCTGCCGCATGACGGGTAAGGGCTTCGGCGGCCAGCTTGTCGGGTCCGGACTTCTCGCTGCCCAGCTTGAGCCGCACCAGGCGGCGGCCGCCCATCAGCGACTGGGCGGCAAGCTCTCCCTCCAGCCGCCCGGTGTCGCCGTCGAGGTCGCCGTCGGTCAGCAGGGCGACGTCGAAGGGATCGTCCGGCCGATCGCACACCTTCGGCGCGAGCTGGTTCGCGCGGTCGCGCACGACGCCGATGTCGCGGCCATAGATCAGGGCGGCGCGGATCGTGGCGTCCGGCGCGCTCAGGAACCGCTCGATATCGGGCCGGCGGTTGAGGATCACGCGGTCAGGTCTCTCGTCTGTCGCGGGATCGCCACGAACAACCGGCTCCCACCGCGTCGCATCCCGCTCAGGTCTTCGGCTTCGGCTGGGCCAGCCAGGTGGCGAGCTCGAGCTGGATGCGGCGGGCGGCCTCCCCGGCGGCTCGGTCCTCCGCGTCCTGCTGGGCCGCGACCGAGGCATAGGGCTGGTCCGCCGAGTCGTAGGTGATCTCGACCCGCACGCGGCCCGTCTTGGCCACCGCTCCGGTCTTGGCGTCGTTCAGGCTGTAGGCGGCGACGAGCACGTATTCGTAGCGGGTGGCCACGTTGTCGACCCGCACGCCGCGCGGATAGCGTTGCTCGCCCAGCGCAAGGTTCAGCCGGTAGAGGGGAGACGCATCGGCGTTGCGCGCCAGTTCGTCGTCGAGGTGCTCGCGCAGCAGCTGCCCGATGCGGCCCTGGGGCGTCGACACCGTCACCGCCGACAGGGCGCTGGATACGCCGGGTGAGCCGTAGAGCGGCGTGAACCCGCAGGCGGCCAGGGCCGGCGCGGCGGCGCAAAGGACGAGCAGGGTTCGGATGGAGGTCATCAGCCGGCCACGATGTTGACGATACGGTCCTTGACCACGATCACCTTGCGGATGGTCAGGCCCTCAAGGCGCCGTGCGATCTCCGGATCGTCAAGCACCATCTTCTCCACATCCGCTGGTTCGGCCCCCGCGGGCGCCTGGATCTCGCCCCGGCGCTTGCCGTTGACCTGCACCGGCAGGGTCACGACGGCGTCCTGGGTCAGGGCCGGATCGAAGTCCGGCCAGGGCGCGGCCACCACCATGCCCTGCCCGCCGAGCAGCGCCCAGCACTCCTCCGCCAGGTGCGGCGTGAACGGTGCGATCAGCCGGGCGAAGGCCGACAGCGCCTCGGCGCGGGCGGCCAGAACCGCGGGGCTGGCGCCCTCGGCCTTGTGGTCCTTCAGCAGGTTCAGGAACTCGTAGAGCCGCGCGATGCCGGAATTGAACCGGAAGGTCTCGATGGCCTCGGTCATGGCCTTGATCAGCCGGTGCGCGCCGCGGCGGATCGCCAGAGCGGCCGGATCGTTCGGATCGGTGACGGGCTGGCCTGCCGAACCGCCATTTGGGGGCTGGCTCTCGAACTCGGCCCAGACGCGATTGACGAAGCGCCAGGCGCCTTCGACCCCGCCATTCGACCATTGGGTGTCCCGCTCGGGCGGGCTGTCGGACAGGACGAACAGGCGCGCGGCGTCCACCCCGTAGACCTCGAAGATCTCCTCGGGCGCCACGGTGTTCTTCTTGGATTTCGACATCTTCTCGACGTCGCCGATCACCACCGGCTCGCCGGTCTCGACCAGGGTGGCGCGCCGGGTCTTGCCCTCGGCCGTCACCTCGACCTCGCGCGGCTCCAGCCAGTCGCCGGACTGCCGCCGATAGGTCTCGTGGGTGACCATGCCCTGGGTGAACAGGCCCGCGAACGGCTCCTCGACGCTCAGCATCCCCTCGTCGGCAAGCGCCTTGGTGACGAAGCGGGCGTAGAGCAGGTGCAGGACGGCGTGTTCGACGCCCCCGATATACTGGTCGACCGGCAGCCAGTAGTCGGCCGCGGCCTTGTCGATCGGCTCGGCGAAGTCGGGATTGGTGAAGCGGGCGAAATACCAGGACGAGTCCACGAAGGTGTCCAGGGTGTCGGTCTCGCGCGTCGCCGCCACGCCGCAGTCCGGGCAGGTGGTGTGCTTCCAGGTCGGATGCCGCGACAGCGCATTGCCCGGCCGGTCGAAGACCAGGTCGTCGGGCAAGGCCACGGGCAGGGCCGCCTTCGGCAGCGGTACTACGCCGCAATTGTCGCAATGCACCACCGGGATCGGGCAGCCCCATCCGCGCTGGCGCGCCACGCCCCAGTCGCGCAGGCGGAAGACGGTCGCGCCCTCGCCTTGGTCCTGGGCCTCGATGCGGGCGATGGCCTCCGCCTTCGCCGCCTCGACCTCCAGCCCGTCCAGGAACCGCGAATTGAAGATCCTCCCGGGGCCGACATAGGCCTCGTCGCCGACCGCGAAGCTGGCCGGGTCCTCGCCCGGCGGCAGAACCACGGGGGTCACGTCCAGGCCGTACTTGCGGGCGAAGTCCAGGTCGCGCTGGTCATGGGCCGGACAGCCGAAGATCGCGCCCGTGCCGTAGTCCATCAGGATGAAGTTCGCGATCCAGACCGGCAGCTTCCAGTCCGGATCGAACGGATGGGCGACGGTCAGGCCGGTGTCGTAGCCGATCTTCTCGGCGGTCTCGATCTCGGCCTCGGAAGCGCCACCCTTGCGGCATTCGGCGATGAAGGCGGCGGCCTTCGGATCGCTGGCGGCGATCTGCTCGGCCAAGGGATGGTCCGGGGCGATGCCGACGAAGCTGGCGCCGAACAGGGTGTCGGGTCGGGTGGTGTAGACCTCCAGCCCGCGCTCGAAGCCCGCCGGCGCGGTCTCGCCGAACAGGAAGCGCAGCCGCGCGCCCTTCGAGCGGCCGATCCAGTTCTCCTGCATGATCCGGACCTTGTCCGGCCAGCGGCCCAGGTCCTTCAGCGCGTCGATCAGGTCGTCGGCATAGTCGGTGATGCGCATGAACCACTGGTTCAGCTTGCGCTTTTCGACCACCGCGCCCGACCGCCAGCCGCGGCCGTCGACCACCTGCTCGTTGGCCAGGACGGTCTGGTCGACGGGGTCCCAGTTGACCACGCCTTCGCGGCGATAGACCAGTCCGGCCTTGTACAGGTCGAGGAACCAGGCCTGCTGCTGGCCATAGTAGGCGACGTCGCAGGTCGCGAACTCGCGAGCCCAGTCGATCGACAGCCCGAGCTCCTTCAGCTCGGCGCGCATCCGGGCGATATTGTCGTAGGTCCAGGCCTTGGGATCGACGCCCCGCTCCATGGCCGCGTTCTCGGCCGGCAGGCCGAAGGCGTCCCAACCCATGGGATGCAGGACGTTGAACCCGCGGGCGCGCTTGAAGCGGGCGATTACGTCGCCGAGCGAATAGTTGCGCACATGGCCCATGTGCAGGCGTCCCGACGGATAGGGGAACATCTCCAAAACATAGTATTTCGGTTGGCCCGGCTGCGGCGGGCCGGCCTTGAAGACGTCGGCCTTCGCCCAGGCGTCACGCCACTTGGGCTCGGTCTCTTTCGGGTTGTAACGGGCCATGGCGGCAGGCTTTAGCTTGGTTTCGAGGGCGAAGGGAATGCCGGGACACGACAAAACGCGCCGGCCTCCCGGCGGGAGGGGCGCGTTCGGCCGAATTCAGCTCTGGCGATGCGTCCGAACGCGCGGTTAGCCGCGGATGTTCGAAAGTCGAAGCTGCCGCGCCTTGGTCAGGATGGCGTTCTCGATGTCGGTCTCAGTCTGGCCGGCCGAGGAGGCGTCGGTCCAGTTGCCCGCCGGGTCCTTGACCTGCTTGAAGACCGTGACGTTGAGGCCGTCGGCGCGCAGGCGCGAATCCAGGATGTAGACGGTGCACTTGAAGCGCTCGTCCGGCTTTTCCGGATTCGTGTACCAGTCGGTGATGATCACGCCGCCGTAAGGGTCGGCCGAGGCCAGGGGCATGAAGGCCAGGGTGTCCAGGCTGGCGCGCCACAGATAGCCGTTCACACCGATCGCCGGGGTGTCCGAAGGCGCCTTGGCCTTCGAGCCGCCGCCGCCGAAGTGCGGGATCAGGTGGAAGCCGCCGCCCTCGCTGGTCTGGACGGACTTGTGACCTCCGGTCGAGCAGGCGCCAAGCGTCGCCACGCCCAGGGCCATGGCCCCGATCGCAACGCCTCGCATCCAGACTCCGCGCACAAACGGCATATGCATCCGCTCCCAAAGATTAATCCGCGCCCCGACGAGGCAGCGGCGCCGCCCCCGCGCCGGCGCCCTCTATAACAACCGTGAGAAAACCGCCAAACAGGAATCGCGTGGCCTCATCGCCACAGGCGCCGAAGGATTCGACAAGACTCGGAACCGGGGGGCCTCGCGGCTGTTGACCTGACCGGCTGCAGGAATCTATCGCTGACATGAAGAAGGCCGCCGCGAGGTGGCGGTCGAGGGCGCTGGGGCCCATATTAGGCGTGATGGTCAACCGGACGATCTTTTCGCTGATCGGCGCGGCGCTCCTGGCGGGCGCGGCTTCGGCTGCGCATGCCGAAGGCGGCAAGAACACGACCGACTTCACCGTCCACACCGATTCCAGCGTCGCGCCGACCGGCGCCAAGTCTTTGAAGTGGGATGCGCGCGCGGGCCGTTGGGGCGTGACCCTCAATCTCGACCAGCCGGCCAATCGCGAAGCGCAGCTGAACGACATCCAGGCCGGCGCCTATTTCCGCGTGACCCCATCACTGCGGGTCGGCGGCGCCGTGGCCCTGGGCGAGCAGCCGGTCCAGCCCGGCTACAAGCGCAACGAGCCGCAGGAAGGCGCCCCGCGCGTCCGTCTCGAGACCGCGTTCAAGTTCTGAACCCGTCGATCCCCGCGATCCCCGCCACGCCCGTCGACAGCAATCGGCGGGCGCTTTCGTTCGTGACCCCGCCCAGGGCGTAGACCGGGACTCGGGCGGTCCGAGCGATCGCAGCCAGGCGGAGAGGCCCCATCGGCCGCCCGGCCGAGGGGCTGTTCGAGGGAAACACCGCCGAGACCACCACCGCGTCGAGGCCCGCGGCCCGCGCCGCCCGCGCCGAGTGCGCCGCCGCCGTCACCCGCAAGCCCATTCGTCGAAGGCGCGGCGCCTGGTGCGCAAGCCGTTCGGGCAGGTGGACGCCGGCGGCCCCGACTCGCTTGGCCAGGGCCGCGTCCGCGCCGATCAGAAGGACCAAGCCGCGCCGGCGCGCGATGGACGCCAGCCGGCGGGCCGTCGCCTCGGCGTCAGCCGCGCCGAACCCGCGATAGACCAGGGCCGCCCCGCGGGGCAGGCTCTTCGCCAGGGCTTCGAGGTCCGGCGTGCGCGTCGGATCGCTGAAGGCCAGCAAGGCGGGCAGCCCCTTCCCCGCACGCGCGCGGCGTTTTAGGAAGGCCGCCGTCTTCGGCAAGGTCCAGAACCCCGGTATGTCCGCCTCCCCCGCCCTCGACGACGTGCTGGCCCGCATCGCCGCGGCCGCCAGGGCCGCCGGGCGCGACCCGGCCGATGTGGCCCTGGTCGCCGTCTCCAAGCAACAGCCCTGGGAGGCCATAGAGCCGGTGCTCGCCGCCGGCCAGCGCCTGTTCGGCGAGAATCGGGTTCAGGAGGCGATGGAGCGGTGGTCCGAACGTCGCGCCGGCCTCGAGTTGCGGCTGATCGGGCCGTTGCAGACCAACAAGGTGCGCGAGGCGGTCGGCTTCTTCGACGTCATCGAGACCCTGGACCGCGAGCGCCTGGCCAAGGCCCTGGCCGACGAGGTCCAGAAGCAGGGCAAGGCTCCGCGCCTCCATGTCCAGGTCAATACCGGCGAAGAGCCGCAGAAGGCCGGGATCGCGCCCGCCGACGCCGACGCCTTCATCGCCGAGGCGCGCGGGAACTATGGCCTGACGATCGAGGGCTTGATGTGCATTCCGCCCGAGGCCGAGCCGCCGGGGCCGCATTTCGCCCTCCTGGCCAAGATCGCGGCGCGCAACGGGGTGTCCAAGCTCTCCATGGGCATGAGCGGCGACTTCGAGACCGCCGTGCGGTTCGGCGCGACCAGCGTGCGGGTGGGCTCAGCCCTTTTTGGCGCGCGCGCCCGGCCTTAGACGCGGCGGCTCGCTCGCCGCGCGTTCCGGCGCGATCATCGTCGGGTGCGGATGGGCGTCGACGATCGATACCGCCGAGCCCGGCTCCAGCTTTCCGAGCAGATCGAGCATGTCCCAGCGCGCGAGCGCGATACAGCCCTCGGTGCCGGAATAGTCCGGCTTGGCCAGGTGGAGGAAGATCGCCGACCCCATCAGCGGGACGACCGGATCGTCATTGTGTCCCAGCACCACGACCACGTCGTACAGATGATCCTCCCGCCACATGTGCTCGGCGCTCGCCGGATAGGGCAGGGTGACCGGCCGGTTGTAATTGCGGTCGCCGGGCGCGTCGCACCAGCCGTCATTGTACGCGATGGGGGCGGTCGGCACGCGCAGGCCCGGCAGGTTCGGCACGCCGCCGAAGTTCCGATCCGGCCGGTAGAGCACGCGGCGCACCGGCCAGACGCCGAGCGGCGAGCAGCCGTCGCCCTCGCGCTTGTCCGCCGCCGAAATCACGCCCTCCTTGCCCAAGGCGCAGTCACACCATCGGCCCCCGAGGTCGAAACGGCCGTCTGACATCGCCGTGAAAAGCATGGCTCCCTATATCTCAGACAGTGGCGATCCCGCCCGACACGGTGCATGTTCGGCCCCATGGCTCAACGCAAAACTCTGCTGATCGTCGACGACAACGACGACCTGCGCGGCGAACTCGCGGACCAGCTCGCCATGGGCGAGGAATTCCAGGTGGTCCAGGCGGCCACCGGGACCGAAGGCGTCCAGCGCGCGGTCGAGGTGCGGCCCGACCTGGTGCTGCTCGATGTGGACCTGCCGGACATCAACGGCCGCGAGGCCTGCCGGCAGATGCGCGACCGCCAAGTCGCCGCCCCCATCATCATGCTGACGGCGGCCGATACCGACGAGGACACCGTCAAGGGCCTCGACGCCGGCGCCAACGACTACGTCACCAAGCCCTTCAAGCTCGCCGTGCTGCTGGCCCGCATCCGCGCCCAGCTGCGCAGCCACGAGCAGTCGGAAGGCGCGGTCTTCCACCTCGGGGCCTACGAGTTCCGCCCCTCGGCCAAGATGCTGGTCGACGCCAGCCAGAAGAAGATCCGGCTGACCGAGAAGGAAACCAACATCCTGAAGTACCTCTACCGGGCTGGCGAAAAGCCGGTGAGCCGCGAGGAATTGCTGGCCGAGGTCTGGGGCTACAACGCCGGCGTCACCACCCACACGCTGGAAACCCACGTCTACCGCTTGCGCCAGAAGATCGAGCCCGATCCGTCCAACGCCAAGCTGCTGCTGACGGAAGCCGGCGGATATCGGCTGGCGCCCTAGGCCCTAGTGATCGGCGATATAGGCCGCGATTTCGCTGATTTCGTCGGGAGTCAGGGTGAGCTGGCGCATATCGCCATGTGGCCGCCCTGCCATCTGACCGAGATGGTGCTCCAGGTTGAGCTCGTTGTAGCGAAGCGCCAGACGCCGAAAAGCCGGGGCGGCGCTGTTCGGGCTCTCTCCCGCCGGCCCTAGAGCATGGCAGACGGCGCACTTCTGCATCGCGATCGCCTCGCCGCGGCTGGTGACAGGCGCGACGTCGGGGCGCTGGGCGCCTGCGGTCAGCATCAGCAACAGGATCGGAGCGACACGAACCATGGGAGAGCCTCCGCTTAGCCGCGGCCAGGAGGCCCCTCCTGGCCCGGCGCGGCCTTGATCCAGCGCAACGGCGCTAGACGGCGAAATCCGCGCTCACCGGCGCATGGTCGCTGGGACGTTCCCATTCGCGCACGTCGTCATGCACCCGAGCCGCCGCCGCGCCCGGGCGGAAGGCGGCGTCGCGCAGGCCGGGGCTGATCCAGATGTGGTCGAGCCGCAGGCCACGGTTCGAGGCGCGGAAGTCGGCGGCGCGATAGCTCCACCAGGAGAACAGCTTCTGCGGATCCGGCACGGCCTCGCGCACCAGGTCGATGAAACCGAGCGATTGCTTGAGTTTACCCATGGTCTCGATCTCGATCGGCGTGTGGC
>CAMFIW010000010.1 GCA_945952355.1 uncultured Phenylobacterium sp.
CCAGAATTCGCGGATCATCGAGTTCATCGCCTCGGGCCGCTTGAGCTGGATGTGCGCCACGCCGTCCTCCCGCGTGACGTTGAAGCAGGTCCAGGCGGTGGCGAAGGCGTCGGCGCTCATGGCGGTTCTCCCAAGGTCTTTGCGCCCACCATCGACCTTTGACGCCACGAAAGGGAAGCACCGGCCTGTGGCGCGCTGGATCTAAAGCGGCGAGCCGAATTCTTGCCCTCTCCCCTAGTGGGAGAGGGTGGCCCTGCGGAGCAGGGTCGGGTGAGGGGCCGCGCAGGCCTCTCCGGATCGTCAGCAAGACCCCTCATCCGGCCTGCCTTCGCAGGCCACCTTCTCCCGCAAGGGGAGATGGGAAGGGAGGCCTCACCGGCGGAAGCAACCGCTCCTCAATCGTGAGGTGGCCTCACCGATACCGCAGCTTCGCCAGGGCCGCCGCGATCTCGCGCAGGTGGTCGGAGGGTTTCAGGGTCGCCTTCCACTTCTCGAAGGCCATCACGTTCTCGATCCGCCGGTCGACGAAGGCCATGGCCTCGGCCTCGCCGGCCTGCAGCCGGATCGCCAGCGCCGAGACCAGGATCCCGGCCAGGATCGCGCGTTTGGAATAGTGGTTCTCGTCGGTCGCGGTGTCGCCGGCCCAGCGCCAGAGCTGGTCGGCGCTCTCCCAGACCAGGCGCAGCGCCAGAGGCATGTTCAGCGGCAGGGCCAGCCAGCCCGCCCAGCGGCGCACGGCGCCTTCGTCGGCCGCCGCCGCGTCCAGCCGCGCCTTCACCGCGGCGCGGATGCGGCCGCGAATCTTCAGCGGGGTCGGATCGCTGAGCGCGGCCAGGGCCTTGGCGTCATGCCGGCGCGACAGCAGCGTGGCCAGGTCCGCCGGCCCGTGCGGGATCAGGAGTTCGGTCTCCGGCCCGGTCAGCCTGATCGCCGCACCCGCCGCCCGCGCCATTGGCCAGGTCCAGCCGCGCGTGGGCGCGAGCTTCAGCGCCTCGTCCAGCAGGGCCTGCTCGGTGTCGCTCGCCCAATCACTCTTCGGGGGGGCGCTCTTCGCGGTGTCGCTCGCCATGTCCATGACGTCCATAATAGAGCGGAGATTGTCGTCTGTCCGCCGTGGACATGGCCCGCCTCTTCTGCTATCCCGCCGCGCTCAAACCCGGCAGGTTCGCCTCCGGGGGACTAGACTATTGTCCGTTCGCCGCTGCTCCGAGAGGAAGGCCGAGCGGGAACGGGTGACAGGAGAGAGACCTCTGGTTCAGATTTTCGTCCGCGACAACAACGTCGATCAGGCCCTCAAGGCGCTGAAGAAGAAGATGCAGCGCGAGGGCTCGTTCCGCGAAATGAAGCGGCACGTGCACTATGAAAAGCCGTCGGAAAAGCGCGCCCGCCAGAAGGCCGAGGCCGTTCGCCGCGCCCGCAAGCTGGCCCGCAAGCGCGCCCAGCGCGAAGGCCTGATCGCCGCGCCGAAGAAGCCCGCGCGCTAAGCTCAGGCATTGACGCCACGACATGAGGCCGTGCGGACACCGCGCGGCCTTTTTGTTATGGTCTCTTAAGCTGAAGGCGCGATCTTCGGTCGCGCGGCATGCGCCTTGCTAGCGACACACCTGCCGCCCACCTATCTTGGTCTAGTGCGGACTAATCCGAGGCGATCTGAACCATTATGAACCTGCGCAATCTCGCAATCTGGGGCGTCATCATCGTCGTCCTGATCGGGCTCTACAGCATGATGACCCAGGGCGGCCGCGCCGCCTCGGTCAGCGAGATCAGCTATTCCCAGCTCCTCAACAAAGTGAATGCGGGGGCGGTGAAGTCGGCTGAGATCTCGAACAACCACGTCGAGATCAAGGACCAAGCGGGCAAGACCTTCTCGACCACCACGCCGAACGACCAGGACGACCTGGTCAAGCGGCTGGAAGCCCAGAACGCCGACATCAAGGTCAAGGCGCCGGGCGGCTTCACGGTGGGCGCGCTGCTGGTCCAGCTCCTGCCGATCCTGCTGCTGGTCGGCGTGTGGATCTTCTTCATGCGTCAGATGCAGGGCGGCGCCCGCGGCGCCATGGGCTTCGGCAAGTCCAAGGCCAAGATGCTGACCGAGAACAAGAACCGCGTGACCTTCGACGACGTCGCCGGCGTCGACGAGGCCAAGGAAGAACTGGCCGAGATCGTCGATTTCCTGAAGGACCCGCAGAAGTTCCAGCGCCTGGGCGGCAAGATCCCGAAGGGCGCCCTGATGGTCGGCCCGCCCGGCACCGGCAAGACCCTGCTCGGCCGCGCCGTCGCCGGCGAGGCGGGCGTGCCCTTCTTCTACATCTCGGGCTCGGACTTCGTGGAAATGTTCGTCGGCGTCGGCGCCAGCCGCGTGCGCGACATGTTCGAACAGGCCAAGAAGAACAGCCCCTGCATCATCTTCATCGACGAAATCGACGCCGTCGGCCGCCATCGCGGCGCCGGTCTCGGCGGCGGCAACGATGAGCGCGAGCAGACCCTCAACCAGCTGCTGGTCGAGATGGACGGCTTCGACCCGTCGGAAGCCATCATCGTCATCGCCTCGACCAACCGTCCCGACGTGCTGGACCCGGCCCTGCTGCGCCCCGGCCGCTTCGACCGCCAGGTGGTGGTCGGCAATCCGGACATCGGCGGTCGCGAGCGCATCCTGCGCGTCCACATGAAGAACGTGCCGCTGGCCGCCGACGTGGACGTCAAGACGATCGCCCGCGGCACCCCCGGCTTCTCGGGCGCGGATCTGGCCAACCTGGTCAACGAGGCGGCCCTGATGGCCGCGCGCAAGAACCGCCGCATGGTCCTGCAGCGCGATTTCGAGGACGCCAAGGACAAGGTCATGATGGGCGCCGAGCGCAAGTCCATGGCCATGACCGACGAGGAAAAGCGCCTGACCGCCTATCACGAGGGCGGCCACGCCCTCCTGGCCCTCAGCGTCCCCGCCACCGATCCGGTGCACAAGGCGACCATCATCCCGCGCGGCCGCGCGCTGGGCATGGTCATGCAGCTGCCGGAACGCGACCAGCTGTCGATGAGCTACGAGCAGATGACCTCGCGCCTGGTCATCCTGATGGGCGGCCGCATGGCCGAGGAGATCATCTTCGGCAAGGACAAGATCACCTCGGGCGCCTCGTCCGACATCGATCAGGCCACCCGCCTGGCCCGCGCCATGGTCACCAAGTGGGGCTTCTCCGACAAGCTCGGCGTGGTCTCCTACGGCGAGAACCAGGACGAGGTCTTCCTCGGCCACTCCGTGTCGCGGACCCAGAACGTCTCGGAAGAGACCGCCCGGATCATCGACGAGGAGGTCAAGCGCCTGGTCCAGGGCGGCTTCGACGAAGCCCGCCGGATCCTGATGGAGCGCCTGGACGACCTGCACACCCTGGCCAAGGCTCTGCTGGAGTACGAGACCCTCTCGGGCGACGAGATCGTCTCGGTCCTGAAGGGCGTGCCGCCGAACCGCGAGGACCCGGAAGCCGACCGTCCGCCGGCCCCCGCCGTCTCGGTGCCGCTGACGCCCAAGCCGGAACAGCAACCCGCCTAGGGTGGCCGTCCCAAAGATCATGGGGGTGGTGAACGCCACCCCCGACAGCTTCTCCGACGGAGGCCGGTTCGACACCCTCGAAGCCGGCCTTTGTCATGCCAGGCGCCTGATCGCCGAGGGCGCCGACCTCCTCGACATCGGCGGCGAGTCGACCCGCCCCGGCGCCGATCCCGTGCCGGTCGAGGTCGAGATCGCCCGCGTGGTCCCGCTGATCGCCGCCATCCGCGCCGAGAGCGGCGTCCCGATCTCCGTCGACACCATGAAGCCGGACGTCGCCCGTGCCGCCGTGGCCGTCGGCGCCACGATCTGGAACGACGTCGCGGGCCTCACCGCGCCCGGCGCCCCGGAGACCGCCGCCGAGCTCGGCTGCGAGGTCATGCTCATGCACATGCAGGGCGAGCCGCGCACCATGCAGGCCGCGCCGTACTATGACGACGTGGTCGCCGAGGTCTGCGCCTTCCTGGGCGAGCGCGCTCAGGCCGCCATCGCCGCCGGCGTCGCCCGCGAGCGCATCTGGCTCGATCCCGGCATCGGCTTCGGCAAGACCCTGGACCACAACCTGGCGCTCCTGGCCCATCTCGACCGCCTGGTCGCCCTGGGCTTCCCGGTGCTGCTGGGCGTCAGCCGCAAGGGCTTCATCGGCCGGCTCGATCCCGCCGGAGTCGACGCCGCCTCCCGCCTGCCAGGCTCGCTAGCCGCGGCCCTGGCCGGAGCCGCCGCCGGCGTCGCCGCCGTCCGCGTCCATGACGTCGCCGAGACGCGTCAGGCGCTCGCGATCTGGTCGGCCATCGAGGCCGCCCGCTCATAGAGCGTGACAGCCGAAAGTGTCGGCGGTTTCGGCGCCCGTCACGCGCCAGCTTCAAAAGAAAAGCCCCCGCGCCAGGGCGACGCGGGGGCTTTGGAACCGTCTAGCTGAGGCCGGTCAGCCGCCTGTCTTGGGCGGGGTCGACTTCTTGATCATGCCCTGCAGTTCGGCCTGGGTCGCATTGATCACCGCCGAGCCGTCCTGGACGGCCAGGTTGGCCGCGTCCACCGCGAAGGTGTCCGAGCCCATCTTGATCGTCGCCACCTGCTTGCCCGAAGCGTCGGGCTTCAGCTGGGTGACCTGGCCGATGGTCGCGCCGGTGTTGTCCTTCACCGAAAGGCCGACGGCGAGCGCCGAGGCGGTCGCGCTGGCGTCCGTGCCGCTGGGCGCGGTCGCCGGGGTCGAAGCCGGATCTCCGGCCGGCGGCGCGGCCGAGGTCGAGGCGGGCGCCGCCGCCTCCGGGCTCGCGGCCGGCGGAGCCTTGGAGGTGGTGGTCTGGGCCGCGGCCGGAACCGCGATCGAGAGGGCCAGGGCGGCCGCCCCGAAGGTGAGAATTGAGCGCATGAGGTCTCCGTTTTTGCGTGAGGCCTCCCCCGACTTACGCAGTGTGCAGCCTTTTGCGGCTCGGGCAGGGCGCGCTTTGGGCTTGAATCGGGCCGAGCTTCGCCGTGGAACTGAGCGCCGGCGGCCGGGCGTTCGCGCGCGCCGGCCACACGACGGGCGCCCAAGGGCTCGAATCTGGTGCAGCCTGGCCAGCCCAGCCGACAGGAGGCCGCCATGCTCGGATTTCCCCCGCCCGACGCCCAGGAGGTCTTGCGCCGCCGCACGCCCAGCCCGGTCATGGCCACCGGCGGCATGGTCTGCGCCGCCCATCCCCTGGTGGTCGCCGCCGGCCTCGACCTCCTGCGCGCCGGCGGCAACGCCGTGGACGCCGCCGTCGCCGCAGGCCTCTGCGCCGCCGTGGTCATGCCCGAGATGTGCGGCCTCGGCGGCGACCTGTTCGCCATCGTCCACGGCCCGGGCCGCGATCCGGTCTCCTTCCTCGGCAGCGGCGTCTCGCCCAGCGCGGCCACCGTCGAGATCATGCGCGCCGGGGGCGAGGAGACGGCCCACGGCCCGCGCCTGTCCCTGCGCGGCCCGCTCTCCATGTCCGTGCCCGGCATGGTCGACGCCTACGCCGCCCTGCTCGCGCGCTTCGGCTCGAAGCCGCTCGCGGAACTGGCCGAGCCGGCCATCGGCCATGCCGACAAGGGCTATCCGCTCAGCCCCTATGGCGCGGCCGCCATCGCCGACCAGGCTGGCCAGCTCGCCCGCCACGGCCCCTCCGCCCAAGTCTTCCTGCCCGGCGGCAAGGTCCCCGGCGTCGGCCAGATCCTGCGCCAGGAGGGTCTCGCCAACACCCTGCGGCGCATCTGCGCGGAGGGGCCGGACAGCTTCTATCGCGGCGCCCTGGCCCGCGAGATCGCCGCCGGTCTGGAGGCCGCCGGGGCCCTGCTCTCCGCCGACGACTTCGCCGGTCACCACACGGTCGTCGCCCCGCCGATCTCCACCACCTATCGCGGCCGCACGGTCTTCCAGACCGGCCTACCGACCCAGGGCCTGATCCTGCTGGAGGCGCTCAACATCGTCGAGCAGGTGCGTTCCGCCGATCTCGGCCGCCGCGACGCCGCCGCCGTCCACGTCCTGGCCGAGGCGCTGAAGCTCGCCTATGCCGACCGCCTGGGCTACGCCCGCGATCCGCTTACCGGCCCCAGCCCGCTCGACACCCTGATCTCCAAGCCCTGGGCGGAGAAGCGTTTCGCCCGCCTCGACCTCGCCCATGCCGCCGAGGCCGTACCCCCCGGCGGCCTCACCGACGGCGACACCACCTATCTCTGCGTGGTCGACGGCGACGGCCTGATGGTCTCGCTGATCCAGTCGGTCTCCAGCGCCTTCGGCTCCGGCGTGGTGGCGGGCGAGACCGGCGTCCTGATGAACAACCGCGTCGGCCGCGGCTACACCTTGGAGGAGGGCCACCCCAACCGCTTCACGCCCGGCCGGCGGACCATGCACACCCTGAACTGCTGGCTGGTGGCGGACGAGGCCGGAACCCCTGTCCTGGTCGGCGGCACCCCCGGCGGCGACGGCCAGCCGCAATGGAACCTGCAGGTGCTCAGCGCCATCATCGACGGTGGCCTCGACGTCCAGGCCGCCATCGCCGCGCCGCGCTGGACCGTCTGGCCCGGCACCGACCCGCATACCCGGCCCAACCCCTTCGAACTGCAGGTCGAGACCCGCCTGGGCGAGGGCCCCATCTCCGAGCTGGAAGGTCGCGGCCACCGCATTCGCCGCATGGGCGGTTGGGGCGCCGGCGGCGCCGCCCAGGCCATCGCCCGAGACCCCGTCACGGGCGTCCTCTGCGCCGGCTCCGACACCAGGTGCGAAGGCCTAGCGCTCGGCTTCTGACGAAGAAGAAGGAACCACGAACCACACGAACCACACGAACAGGAGCGCGCAGCGCTCAGTCGTCCGACCCCCGGCCTATCAAGCAAGCCGTTCGTGTTTTTCGTGTTTTTCGTGGTCCAAGATCTTCGAGCGCCAGCGGCCGCGTCGACGCTGCAAGTTGGAACCACGAAAAACACGAACGAGGGTCTTGCGGGCCTTCGTGGTCAGGAAGGATCGCGCTCCGCGCAGCAGGTCGCGGACCCGTTCGTGTGGTTCGTGGTTCCCATTTCTTCCTGGCGAAGCGGTCCTAGAACCGTTCACCCACCATCTCCTCGCTCTTGGCCCACAGCGCCTTGGCGTTTTCCGGGTCGATCGCATAGGGGCGCACGCCGCCGCGGATGTCGTCGCCGTCGATGACCTCGGCCAGATGGCAGTCCTCGCAATAGAGCCCGCCCACCTCGTCGATATCGGCCACCACGCCCGCCCAGACCGAGGTCGCCGCGCCCTGGGGAATGGTCTTCCACTCGAACGAGGTGACCCCCGCCTTCGCATTGGCCTCGTTGATGTCCTTGATCAGGGCTTCGGTGATCTCCGGCGTCATGTGCCGGCCGAGCTCGGTCTGGATGCCGCCCGGATGCACGGCCACGGCGCGCACGCCCTGGGCCTTGTGCCGCCGGTCGAACTCCACGGCGAACAGGATGTTGGCGGTCTTCGAGCGGCCATAGGCGCCGAACTCGGTATAGGGGGTGGTCTCGAAGTTCGGGTCCTCGAGGTTCACGTCCGAGAACCGATGGCCGGCCGAGGCCAGGTTCACCAGCCGCGCGCCCGGCTTCATCAGGCCGGCGATCCGGTTCACGAACACGAAGTGGCCCAGGTGGTTGGTGCCGAACTGGGTCTCGAAGCCGTCGGCGGTGAAGCTCTTCGGGCAGGCCATGACGCCGGCGTTGGCGATCACCAGGTCGAACATCTCGCCCTTGGCGACCAGGGCGTCGGCCGCGGCCCGCACGCTGGCGAGGTTGGCGAGGTCGAGCTCGATCAGCTCCAGCGAACCGCCCTTGGCGGCCTCGGCGCGCACCACCTCGGTGGCCGCCTGCGCCTTCTTCAGGTCGCGCGCCGCGCCGACCACGGTCGCGCCGTGATGGGCCAGCGCCCGGGCGGTCTCGACGCCCAGCCCGGCCGAAACGCCGGTCACCAGCACGCGCTTGCCGCTCAGGTCGACGCCCGCCAGCACGTCCTCGGTGGTGGATTTCTCTCCAAAGGGTCCAGCCATGTTCGTCTCCTTCGCGGGGTTGCGACCCATCCGCGCGCGCCCACCCGAAAAGGTTGCCGGGCCGGGCGCAAGGCTGTAAGCGGAGGGTGCCTCCCATTTATATACGGAGGCTCCCTCCGTTTATCAAGAGGCCATCCGACCGTGAGCGCCGCGCCGCCCACCCGCAAGCCCCGCGCCGACAGCCAGCGCAACCGTGAACGCCTGATCGCGGCGGCCAAGGCGGGCTTCACCGACAAGGGCGCGGACGTCAGCCTGGAGGAGGTGGCCCGCCGCGCCGAGGTCGGCATCGGCACGCTCTACCGCCACTTCCCGACCCGCGAGGCCCTGATCGAGGCGGTCTATCGCCGCGAGGTCCAGAACCTGGGCGAGGCCGCCGACCGCCTCGCCGCCGAGGCCGCGCCCGCCGAGGCCCTGCGCCGCTGGATGGTGCTGTTCATCGACTACATCGCCACCAAGAAGGTGATCGCCGCGACCCTGGAATCCCTGGTCGGCGGCGGCTCCGACCTATACGCCGCCTCCAGCGTCCAGATCACCGGCGCCGTCACCCGCCTGGTCGAGGCCGCCGCCGGCGCCGGCCAGATCCGCCCCGACACGCAGCCTGACGACGTCCTGCGCGCCCTGGTCGGCTTCGCCTACGGCCACGCCCAACCCGGCTGGCGCGAAAGCGCCCTGCGCCTGGTCGAAATCCTCATGGCGGGGCTCACGCCGCAGGGGCGGTGACATGCCCAACCCACCGCCGCTCATCCCCGCGAAAGCGGGGACCCAGGCTTTTTTGGTTCTCTTCCGGAAACGCTGACGTTCTTCGATAAAGCACCTGGGTCCCCGCTTTCGCGGGGATGAACGGGTAGGGGTGAATGACGCGGACATCGAAGGTGAATCTCCAAGCCCCACGCCTGCGCCTCCACACCTGGCGCGACGACCACCGCGACGCCTTCGCCGCCATGCATGGCGATCCCGACGTGATGTGGGACGCCACGGCGCCCCTGTCGCGCGCGGAGAGCGACGCCAAGCTCGACCGCTACCGGGCCGCCCAGGACCGCCACGGCTTCAGCCGCATGGCGATCGAGGACACCGCCGGCCGCTTCCTCGGCTATGTCGGCCTCCTGCCCATCGCGTCCGGCCACCCACTGGGTGAGGGCGCCGAGATCGGCTGGCGCCTGCGTCGCGACGCCTGGGGCCACGGCTATGCCAGCGAGGGCGCTGCGGCCGTCCTCGCCGACGCCCGCGACCGCCTGGGCCTGTCCCGCGTCTACGCCTTCACCGCCCCCGACAATCTCCGCTCCCAGGCGGTCATGACCCGCATCGGCCTGCTGCGCGACGAAGCTCTCGACTTCACCCAACCCGACGGCTGGCGCGGCTGGGTCTGGCGCACCGCCTGACTACACCCCGCGCGCAGCGCGATCGAGCCGCCACGACCTCGCCGACCCACGTTCGTGTTTTTCGTGTTTTTCGTGGTTCAAGTTCTTCGCGTTCGGGCCGCCCCCGCGCCGCAAGTCGGAACCACGAAAAACACGAAAAACACGAACGAGCGCCTGACGCTCTCACGCGTGGATGAGCGCGCTGCGCGCCTTCATCCGTGTCCTTCCGTGTTTTCCGTGGCCAGTCCTCGCGGCCTAGCCTCCCACCGGCACGTCCACCACCAGCACCCCGGGCCGTTCCAGCGGCAATTGCGCCACCACCTCGCCCGCCGGGTTCAGCAGCGCGGTCGGCCCCCAGGCCACCCGCCCGCCCCGTTCCCCCGTCACGTCCGACGAGATCAGCCACAGCCCCGTCTCGCGGCACCGCTCGCCGCGCGCCCGGTTGTGCTCGTCCTTCCAGCGCTCGGCGACCTCGCGCCGCATCATGTTGTTGGCCGGACAGACGATCAGGCGCGCGCCCAGCGCCGCCACGCCTCGCGCGGCCTGCGGAAAATTGGTGTCGAAGCAGATGTTGATCCCGAAGCTCAGCGCGCCCGCCCGGAACACCTCCGCCGTCGTCCCCGCCTCGAAGCAGGTCTCGCCGCCGAGCAGATGCGCCTTGCGATAGCGACCCACCAGCCGGCCGCCCTCGACCACCACGGCGGTGTTGAACAGCTGCCCGGCTGCGTCCTCGATCAGGCCGAACACCAGAACCGGCCCGTCCGCCGGCAGCCGCGCCAGCACCTCGCCGAACGCTTCCGACCCCAGGTCCAGCGCCACCCGCCGCGCCGCCTCAGCCTCCGTCAGATAGCCTTGCAAGAACCCTTCGGGAAAACAGACCAGCTCCGCGCCCTGCTCGCGCGCCTCGGCCACCGCCTCGCCCAGCCAGGCGATCGCGCCGTCGAGGTCCTCGCGGAACTCCGGCGTCTGGGCCGCGGCGATCTTCATCAGCCGCGGCCGACGAAGGGCATCTTGGTCGCCATCACGGTCATGAACTGCACGTTGGCCGACAGCGGCAGGCCGGCCATGTAGACCACCGCATCGGCCACCGCCTGCACGTCCATGGTCGGCTCCACGGCCATCGTCCCGTCGGCCTGCGGTACGCCCTTGGCCATGCGCGCGGTCATCTCGGTCGCCGCGTTGCCGATGTCGATCTGGCCGCAGGCGATGTCATAGGCCCGGCCGTCGAGCGAGGTCGACCGCGTCAGGCCGGTGATCGCGTGCTTGGGGGCGGTGTAGGCCACCGAGCGCGGCCGCGGGCTGTGGGCCGAAATCGAGCCATTGTTGATGATCCGCCCGCCCATCGGGTCCTGGGCCTTCATGATCCGGAACGCGTGCTGGGTGCAGAGGAAGGCGCCCGTCAGGTTGATGTCGACCACCCGCTTCCAGGCGGCGAGATCGAGGTCCTCCAGCGGAACCGGCGGCGCGCCCGTGCCCGCGTTATTGAACACCAGGTCGAGGCGCCCGAACTCGGCCTCGATGCGCGCGAAGAGGGCGGCCACCTGTTCCGGATCGGCCACATCGGTCGGCGCGGCCAGCATGGCGCCGGGCGCCTGGGCGGCCGTCGCCTCCAATTCCTCGGGCCTGCGCCCGGCCAGCGCCACCCGCCAGCCCGCCTTGGCCAGGGCGACCGCCGAAGCCCGCCCGATCCCCGATCCCGCGCCCGTGACGAGGGCGATTTTCGCTGTGCTCATGCGGTGAGGCTAGCAGGGCGACTCAGAGTCCGTCACCGGCCATGTGAGCCCTCCGAAGCCATTATATAACTGTATGGTTATGGAAATCAGACCCCACCTGATCGCCTACAATATCTGTGCTATCCGCCCGGCCATGGTTCAGTTCAAAGGCCGAGTCCTGATCATCGCCGGCTCCGATTCCGGAGGCGGGGCGGGGATCCAGGCGGACATCAAGACGGTGACGGCGCTCGGCGGCTACGCGGCCCCCGCGGTCACAGCGATCACGGTCCAGAACACCCTGCGCGTCACCGGTGTCCATCCGATCCCGCTCGACATCGTCGAGGCCCAAGCCCGCGCCGTTCTCGACGACATCGGCGTCGACGCCATCAAGACCGGCATGCTGGGCTCGGTCGAGACCGTCGAACTGGTGGCCCGGCTGCTGGGCGGCGGCCCGGCCGCCGTTGTCGATCCGGTGATGATCGCCAAGGGCGGGGCGTCGCTGCTGGAGGACCGCGCGGTCTCGGCGGTCCGCTCGCTGATGGTGCCCCGCGCAACCCTGCTCACGCCCAACGCCCCGGAGGCCGAGGCCCTCACCGGGATCGCCGTGACCGACGCCGACGGCCAGCGCCGCGCCGCCGAAGCCCTGCTTTTCCTGGGCGCCAAGGCGGTGCTGATGAAGGGAGGCCACGTGCCGGGGCCCTCGGTCGTCGACCTGCTGATCACCCCGGACGGCGAGACGGCGTTGGAAGCCGAGCGGATCGAGACCCGCCACACCCACGGCACCGGCTGCACCCTGGCCTCGGCCTGCGCCGCGGGCCTCGCCCAGGGTCTGCCGTTGGCCGAAGCGGTCGCCAGGGCCTGGGCCTATGTGCAGGAGGCGATCGCCCGCGCGCCGGGCCTCGGCGCCGGCCACGGTCCGCTCGACCACGCCTGGCCGCTGCGGGGCCGGGCATGAGCCGCGAAGCCGAACTCGAGGCGATCCTGCGCGCGGCGCCCAGCCTGATGACGGTCATGGAAAAGGCTCGCGCGCTCGACCTGCCGGACTGGATCCTGTTCTCGGGCGCGATCTATCAGCGGGTCCTGAACCACCTGACCGGGCGCGACGCGGACTACGGGATCAAGGACTACGACATCGGCTATTTCGACCCCGACACCTCCTGGGACGCCGAGGACGTGGTGATCAAGCGCGTCGCCGCCGCGTTCGATCCGCCGCTGCGCGAGATGGTCGAGGTCCGCAACCAGGCTCGCGTCCACCTCTGGTTCGAGGGCAAGTTCGGCGAGCCCTATGCGCCGCTGGCCAACAGCGCCGAGGCGCTGAGCCGCTTCACCAGCGCGACCTTCGCGGTCGGCGCCCGGCTGGAGGCGGACGGCCGCATGACCATCGTCGCGCCGTTCGGCCTGGAGGATATCTTCGCGCTGCGCCTGCGGCCCAATCCGATCCGCAAGACCGGCGGCTTCCAGCGCACCGCCGAGGCCGCCAAGGCCCGCTGGCCGGAGCTGACCATCGAACCCTAGAGGTAGCCGGCTCCCCTGATCTCCATCCAGTTCTCGACCTTGGTCAGGGGGGTGAAGCCGAACTGGGCGTAGAGGCCGTGCGCGTCGCGGGTCGCCAGGTGCATGCGCCGGAAGCCCTGCAGGTCGGGGTGGCCCTTCATGTAGCCGACGATGGCCTTGCCCAGGCTCGCACCGCGATGGCCCTTGTCGACATAGACGTCGCACAGCCAGCCGAAGGTCGCTCGGTCGGTGACCATCCGCGCCATCGCCGCCATCGACCCGTCCGCCGCATAGACGCCCAGGGTGAGGCTGTTGGCGCAGGACTTGGCGAACAGGTCGAAGGGGATGCCCTCGGCCCAATAGCTTTCGCCGCCAATCCAGGCGTGGCCGCGCGCGAGGTCGAACCGCGCTGGATCGTCGCTCAGGGTATAGCCCTCGTGGGTGGTGACATGTGCGCTCATGATCCCCCATATCGTCGGCTCGACCGCGAGGGAACCTGCGCATGCGCCAATGGATCGTCGACGCCTTCACGACCGAGCCGTTCCGCGGCAATCCCGCCGCCGTGGTCGAGCCCCTCGACGCCTGGCCGGACGACGACTGGATGCAGAAACTGGCCGCCGAGAACAATATCTCCGAGACCGCCTTCCTGCTGAAGACCGACGACCCGGCCCGCTTCGGCCTGCGCTGGTTCACGCCGACGGTCGAGGTGCCGCTCTGCGGCCACGCCACCCTGGCCTCGACCCACACGCTGTTCGCCGAGCTGGGCGCCAGCGCCCGGACCATCGCTTTCGACACCCTGTCTGGGCCGCTGTTCGTCGGCCGCAAGGGTGACCTCTACGAGATGGATTTCCCGGCCGCGCCGCCGAGACGGGTCGAGCCGCCGCCGGGTTTCGCCGAGGCCCTGGGCGCGACGCCCAAGGAAGTCTGGGCCGCCAACTATCTGGTGGCCGTGCTGGAGGACGAGGCCCAGGTCCGCGCGGTAGCGCCCGACTTCAGCCGGCTCAACACCATGACCAGCGGGCCACCCCAGCTGCCCGGCAATGTCGGGGTCGTCGCCTTCGCCGACGCCGGCGCGCCGCACGACGCGGTCAGCCGTTTCTTCGCCCCGGGACTCGGCGTGCCGGAGGATCCGGTCTGCGGGTCCCTGCACTGCATCCTGGCGCCGCTCTACGCCCAGAAGTTGGGCCGCGACCTGATCCGCTTCCACCAGGCCTGTCCCGGCCGGGGCGGCGATCTGGAATGCGAGGTGAAGGGGGAGCGGGTCCTGTTGCGCGGCGCCGCGCGCACCTTCCTGGAAGGCGTGATCCGCTGACGAAAAAGGGCGGCGCGATCGCTCGCGCCGCCCCTTTCGACGTCTGGTTCAGGTCGCCTAATGACGCCAGCGCTCGTCGCCATAGCCGTAGCCATAACGGTCGCCGTCATGGGCCTGGACCCGGATGCGCTGCGACAGGCGGTCGAAGCGACGGTCGAGGTCGGCGCGCTCCGCGCGGGTGACGCCATTCACGCGATAGGCGTCGGCCCTGCGGGCGATGTCGCGGAACTCGGCGCGCAGGCGGAAGGCTTCCTGACGGGTCAGTCGGCCGCTGCGCACGCCGGCGTCGATGCGGCCGTCGAGCGCGGCCTGACGATCGACGATCGAGCGATGGTCGTTCCAGTCGCCCCAATGGCCCCAGCCCTGGGCGGAGGCCGCGCCAGCCGAGAGCGTCAGGGCCGAGGCGGCCACCAGGGCGATCTTGCTGAGGGTCTTCATGAATAAATCTCCTTGGGTGGTCCCGAGCCGCATTGAACGGCTCGGGACGGGAAGGGTTCTGGCCGAGCTTGGGCCCCGGCCTTAACGACGCCAGGCGTAGCGATCGTCCATGCCGTTGTTGCCACGGGCGATCAGCTGGTCGACCGACGAAGCCACATAGTCGTAGCGACGTTGCAGGTCGGCCCACTCGTAGCGGCTCATGCCGTCAGCGCCGCGGCGGTAGGTGATGTCCTGCAGGCCGTCGATCTGACGACGCAGGTTGTTGGCCGTGTAGTGGCTGATCCGGCCGACGCGTTCGGCGCGGTCGACCCGCGTATCCAGGCTGCGCAGCCGACCCATCATGTCGCCGCCGCGATAGTCATCCAGCCGCTGTTCATAGCGGTCGTTGCGGTCGCCGCGATCCCAATAGGGCTGGGCGGCGGCAGGCAGAGCGGCGGCGGTCAGGGCGGTGGCCGCGGCGAGCGAGAGCAGAACCTTTTTCATCACGATCCTCCTTAGATCGACGACGCTGTTGCAGCGACGATGGAGGCAGGATGACGCGGGCCGCCTGAAGCGACCCTGAGGCCCTCGTTGTGTTGTGTTCAGGTTCGTTGCGCGGCGATCAGGCCGCGACGTCGGCCTTGCCGGGCTCCGCCGCAGCCGGCGCCTGGGCCGCGTCGGTCAGGGCGCGGCTGATCGCGTCATAGAGCTTGGCGATCTCGATCGGCTTGGCCACGTGGCCGTCCATGCCAGCGGCCAGGTATTCCTGGACCTGGTGCGACAGGGCGTTGGCGGTCAGGGCCACGATGGGGGTCCGGCGGCGGCCGTTCTCGGCTTCCGAGGCGCGGATCGCGCGGGCGGAGTCGATGCCGTCCATGACCGGCATCTGGATGTCCATCAGGATCAGGTCGTAGGCGCCGTCGCGCCACGCCTCGAAGGCGGCCTTGCCGTCGGCGACGATGTCGACTTCGATGCCCAGCGAGCCCATGACCGCCGCCAGCACCTGCTGGTTCGTGGCGTTGTCCTCGGCCGCCAGCAGGCGCAGGCCGCCCTCGGCGTCGTCATCCATGGCGTCGGGCGCGGCCTCGACTTCCACCACGGCCTCGCCGCGCGGCAGGGGTAGTTCGACGGTGAAGACCGAACCCCGGCCCTCGGCGCTGTCGACCGATATGGTACCGCCCATCATCTGGGTCAGCTCGCGGCAGATGGCGAGGCCCAAGCCGGTTCCGCCGAAGCGACGAGTGGCGGAATTGTCGGCCTGGACGAACTTCTCGAACAGGGTGGCCATCTTCTCGGCGGGGATGCCGACGCCCGAATCGCGGACGGTGAGCACCAGTCCGGTCGCATTGGCGTCGAAATGGGCCGAGACCGCGCCGGCCTGCGTGAACTTGACCGCGTTCGACAGGAGGTTGCCGACGATCTGGCGCAGCCGGTCGGCGTCGCCGCGCCAGGCGCCGCGCGCCTCCGGCGTCACCTCGACCGACATGCCCAGGCCCTTCTGCTCCGCCATGACCGAGAAGCTTTCGCGCGCGGGCGCGATGGCGGCTTCCAGGTCGAAGTCGTCGACGAGAAGGGTCAGCTTGCCGGCCTCGATCTTGGACAGGTCCAGCACGTCGTTCAGCACGGCCAGCAGCAAGGCGCCCGACTGGCGGATCACGTCCAGGCGCTCGCGCTGGACGACCGACAGGTCGCCCATCGACATGACCTCAGCCATGGCCAGCACGCCGTTCATCGGCGTGCGGATCTCGTGGCTCATATTGGCCAGGAACTGGGACTTCAGGACATTGGCGGCGTTGGCCGCGTCGCGGGCCTCCATCAGCTCCTGCAGCGTCCGCCACAGGGCCTGTTCGCGCTCGTCCAGCTTGGCCAACAGGTGGTTGAAGCTGTCGGTGAGGCTGCGGAACATGGCGTCGTCCGCCTGGCTCTCCACCGGCGTGAAGGCGCCTTCGGCGGCGACCTTGTGCATCGCTTCCGACAGGCGCTGCACCGGAGCGATGACCTTGTGCGCCAGGCCGCGAGCCAGGAACAGGGCCACGCCCACCCCGGCGAACAGCAAGGCGCCGGTCCGGGCGATGAATTGGGGAAGCATGGCGCCCAGCGCGGGCGTGCGACCGGTGACGACCAGTTCGCCGGCCTTGACCCCGCCCGCCTTGACCTCGGTGCGCACGACGTCGGCGTCGCCGGGCACGGCGTCGTGGCGCGACCAAGTGGCCAGGACCTGGCCCTGGCTGTCGCTGAGCCGCGCCTCGACCACCCGCGGCGCCTTGGCGAGCGCGGCCAGGGCCTGGGCGGCGCCCTGCCGGTCGCCCTCGATCACCGCGGGCGCGGCCGCCTGGGCGGTGATTTCAGCGACCGAAACCTGGTTAAGATGGCCCTGCTCGCGCGCCACGGCCCACTGTTGGAGCATGAAGGTCAGGCACGCCGCGACCAGCACGACGAGGGCCGTGATCAGGGCCGCTCCCGCCACGCGAGCATGGAACGTGGCCGTCGGCGGCGCGCCGGTCGTGCGGGGCTGATCGGTCATGGCGCTCGAGTTCCGTCCGAGCCTTGGCTGTAGACCAATTCTCCTAACGCTTCGCTTCCGACGACGCCTCAAAACGGGACGTTTCCCCTGCGAAGCGTCACAATTTCGGCCCCTCAACCTCTGCGCGCACTTGACGCAGTTAACGGGTCCTGAATCGACTCGCTTGAGCTTAACCTTTGGTTTACCTATACTACCGTTGAGTTAATGCTCTTGGAGGGGCTCTCCCCAATGGAAAAGGCGTTTGTTGCCCAGCGTGTCGCGGCCAAGCTGTTCGCGACCGAAGCTTCGGTGGACCAGGCGATGGTCGAAGCCACCGAACTGATGGTGGATCTGCTGATGGCCCGTAAGGACGTGAACGCGTCCATGGTCTTCGCCGACGACGTGCGGGTCGAGCTGGCGGCTGGTGGAGTCCAGCGGATCGACGGCCGGGTAGATGCCCAGGGCGGCGATGTCACGCGACAGCACCACGGTGGCGTCCAAGTGGGCGAAGGTGGTGGCA
>CAMFIW010000011.1 GCA_945952355.1 uncultured Phenylobacterium sp.
ATCCAAGTGTTACGCGAGATGTTCCCGGGGCGGGCATAGCGACTCGCGTCGATGGCTTCGAAGGTTGCCTCCGGAAGGCGGAGATTGATGCGGTCCAGCGACCGAACAGCGGGCGATTTCGAATCAGCGAGCATGGCGCCAGTGTGGCGCCACACTGGCGCCCCGTCGATGGTTCTGATTTTGTTCTAGTCGGGCGCTGCCGTCAACCTCAGCCCGGGAGAGGGGCCATGCCGATGAATCGCATTTACCCGATCACGATCCGACGCAGTTTCGTCGCGGGCGACTTGCGGATGCCCTCAGTCGCCGAGTTGGAGCGTGGTGAAGATGACGGGCTCGGCGGAAATCAGCACTATCAGGATCTGAGAGGCGTCTCGTGGGATCAGGTCGCAGAGGTGGTGGATGAGGAGGCGGCGCTGATGGCCAGGTTCGAGGCGGCCGGGGACCTCGACGCTGAGGCCGAAGAATTCGAAGACGAGCGGCTTGACGGCGACGACGCGCTACGGGGTCTGGACGTCGGAGTAGCTGGCGCAATCTTCGCCCTCTCAGCCCTTGGCGCGGTCCCCATCGGAAGCTGCAACGCGGGCGGGTTTGGCGGCCATCACGTCGCCAGCTTTCCGTACGTCGCCTTCTTCGCCGAGGCGGCTATCGCCCCGTTGATCCTCTCGATCGCGGAGTCGGCGGAGGTAGGCCTCGATGTGGTGGACGGGGGGACCGGCCGGCTGTTCGGCCGCACAGACCATGAATTGCACCGTTTCGCCCGAGTCTCCCTAAGCCGCATGCGAGGGGGCCATGTCTGAGGCTGTTGCCGGTCGTAGAGGACGGCGGCGGTTTGACGTCGACGATGGCCCGTTGGATTTGGCCGACGTCGACTTCGCAAATCTCCAGACGGTCACCGTCGCAATCGCGATCGCCAGCTTGGGATCGGCCAATTCGCACATCAACATCAGCATGTCGCTGCTCAACGTCGCCTGGGCTCTGGAAAAGCTGGCGGCCGAGGCGGACAGCATCAAGATATCGGTTGGCGGTTATTTCAACAGACAGGTCACAGCGGTCTTTAAGGGGCCCAAGGCAAGCTTCGGCTCAGCCCTCGAAGAGATTGCGCTGATCTTCAATGAAGACGACGTCGAAGACCCGTCTCCAGAGCTGCGAACCCGGATTGATGAAATCGGCTATCAAATTGGCGACTTCCGGGACGATGTGGCAAGACGTGCGCACAAGTTCCCTGAGGTCGTCGATTGGTATTTGGCTGATCTCGTCTTGGGCGCGAACCACGAATGGCGTAGCGAGCAGCCAGACTATGTGCGCGGGCAATTCGCCGAATTCCCTGAACGGCGGTTCCGATATTTCCGCAGCGCTTACAGCCACCAGCTCGGCGATCTATGCTTTTGCACCGACACCGGCTGGATTCTGTCTCCGGACGTGGCGCTCGACGCGTTCTTCCGCGCCACTGGTCAAAAGTATCGCGCATCGGAATTCATGGAAGCGGAGCTCCTAGCGGGGTCTGCGATCGCCGTCGCGTCAACCATCGCTGTGCGATTCCCCGCTAAGGACTTCCTCCACGCCGCCTCGTGCATCGATGCGCTCATGGCCGTCCAAACGGACGGGGAGGAGGCGGAATTCGAGGCGCCCGCGAACCGGGGCGCGGCTGCCTTGCTCGAAGGCCAGTGCCGGCTGCGCATCCACAACAGTGGCACATTGATCATCGTCTGTGACGGCGTCGCCCAGTATCTGCTCTATGGCGCCGAGCCGATTCCGCACGCCAAGTTAGCGCCTCTCGTCCCACCTGCCGCTGCATCTCAGAACCGTCTCGCAGAGTTGGCGGGCCTCGGCCGCTCGATCCGTTGCCCGTGGGAGCAGCTTAACGACGACCAGTTCGAGGAGCTTTGCTACGACATTATCCGTCGCCACCCGCAAATGAAGACCTCAAGCGTCCGTAAGCTTGGAAAATCCCGCTCACGTGACGGCGGGCGCGACATTGAGGCTTTCGAAGTGACTCGGTCGCCCGACGCGAAGCCCGCCAAGTGGATCTTCCAATGCAAGCTGATTACGACCGGCGCGTCCCTGTCAGGACGGAAGCTACAGGATGTCGGCGACATGCTCGATCAGCACGGGGCCGCCGGCTTTGGGGTCATGACCTCGGGCCCCATCGACGCAACCCTGTACGACAAGCTCGACGCGTTGTGCGGGCGCCGTAAGGTCAAGCAGCACAACTACTCCGTCTATGAGCTGGAGCGCGAACTCCTTCAGCACCCCGATCTTCGATATCTTTATTTCGAGCGACGCGAAGGTTAACGTCCTAGCAGCGCCCAAGACAACTTGCGCCTAACATATCTTATGCGAAATCAATGACTTAGAAGTCTTGAAGAATAAGGCGTTTCCGATAGGCCTCAAGCTAGACGTTATCGGAAATCGTCTGATCGGCTCGGTCGATTCCGAGATCTGCAGCCGTCGAGTCTCAGGGCCTGCGGCGCGACGCAGCCCAATCTAACCTGGGACGGGCCACGACTAATGGGCGTGATCGTGCCTGTGATGCAGGTCGGGGAAATGCGCGTGCCGGTGCGCCAGGCGTTTGTGCCGGTGGCGATGGGTATGCGGCTCGCCAGGAAGCTCGCCGGCTCCGTGCGCATGCTGGTGGTGTTCGTCGTGAACATGAGGGTGTTCGTGTTCCAGTGGTTCGTGGATGTGCTCGTGCTCATGTCGTTCCACAAGATGCAGGTAGAGGCCGACGGCCATGAGCACGGCGGCGGCGACCAGTTGCCAACTGACGGCCTCGCCGAACATCAGCACGGCTAACACCGCCCCGATGAATGGGGCTGTCGAGAAGTACGCACCGGTGCGCGCCGTTCCAAGAAACCGCAGGGCGAGGACGAACAAGACGAGGCTGACGCCGTAGCCCAGGAAGCCCACGATTCCGGCGCCGGCCAGAAGCGCGCCGCTCGGAAGGTGAGCGCCGCTGACCAGGGCCAGAGTTAGATTTACGGCCCCGGCGGCGAGGCCTTTCACCATGGCGATCTGCACGGGGTCGGCGCCGCTGACTTTCCGCGTCAGGTTGTTGTCGATGCCCCAGGCCAGGCACGCCCCCGCGATCAGGAGAGCGCCGAAGCCAAAGCCGCCGAACCCGGAGCCGCCTTGCCAGGAAAGCAGCAGCGCGCCAGCCAGGATCGTTGCGGCCCCGAGGAGTAGCCGTCGGTCCACATTCTCGCGGAACGCCAGCCAGGCGATCACCATCGTCGCCAGGCCTTCAAGGTTCAGCAGAAGGGCGGCGCTCGCTGCGGGCGTGGTGGTCAGGCCGAACATCAGAAGCACCGGCCCGGCCACGCCTCCGGAGAGCACCACGAGCCCCATCCAGCCCCACTCCCCCCGGGCGAGTGGAGCCTCGCGCGCCCCTCTTCCGGCAAGCCGCCGGCCGAAGTGCAGGATCGCCAAGCCCAGGCCAGATCCGAGATAGAGCACGCCCGCGAGCAGCCAGGGGCTGACGCCACCGCCGAGCAGCGCCTTCGCCAGGGGAGTGCTTGCACCGAACAGCGCGGCCGAGGCGATCGCGAGCGGCGCGCCCGGCCAAGCGAGAAGGCTTTTGATCGGAACCAGGAGACGATCCTCAGGTGTCAACGCGACGTCGGCGCCAAGACATCATACTTGTTTTTCGCGAACGAGCTTCCGACGCTAGGTGCAGCAGCTTGAGCCTTGCTGGATCGCCGGACGCCCGAGCGTCGGTCTGAGCAAGTGAACCGACATGATAGCCCACCCGCACGGTCGAAGCTCGTGTCGTAACCGGCCCTCAGAACCGCTTGCTGATTCCTGCCGCAACGAAAGGATGCGGCGGCGTCGAGCCAGCCGCGCCCGTGCCAACGCTGGCGTCCAGTTGGATGTCGTGCCCGATGATGTAGGCCAAGCCCGCGTCGTAGATCACCGAGGTGCGTCCACCTTTGATCTCCGGCGACTGCACTCCGGTGTCGACGAAGAAGTTCAGAACCGGGCTCGGGTTGTAGTTGAGGGTCGTGGCGAAGAGCCCGGCCTCATAGGTGCGGCCGGCGCTCTCGTAGATCGCCACGCCGACGTTCGGGTTCAGGGACCATTTCGGCGCGATGTCCCAGTCCGCGGCCAGGCGCAGGTCGGCGGTGGTGTGGCTGGTCTTGAACGGGCCGGAACCGGACGGCGCGAAGACCCGCAGGATCACGCCTAGCGAGGGCTGCGACGGACCAGCAGTGTCCTGGAAGTGATACTTCACGCCGAGGGAGATGGGGTCGACGCCTTCACTCTTCGTCACGCCGGAGGTGGGAATGCTCACCCGGTCCCAGATGTAGGCGCCTGTGGTCTCGACCCGCAGCTCCCAGTCCTTGCTCAGCCCCAGGCGAACCAGGGTCGGCAGGAGAAGGGTGCGGTCCGACACCCCGCCGGTGTGCCGAAACTCTTCCTGCACGCCCGTCTCGATCTGGACGTGTCCAAGTCCCACGACATTGCTGCCATCTGCAATGCCCGGCCGATCGGGATTGATGTAGTCGTCGGCCGCGTCGGCCTGGGCGGAGATCGGAGCCGACAAGGCCAAGCCGAGTCCCAGCGCCGCAGCACAACCTGAATATGTCCACGTCATGGTCGCCCCTCATCTCGGGCCCATGCGACTCAGTACGATCGCGAATCCACAGGCTCGGCTAAAGTCCTACGATCATTTTCAAGGGCCACAAGCCGGTTAGGGCCATGCTAACGGGCGCCAGGAGCCGACGACCGGGAGCACCATCCATGCGCAGCGGAAGAAGTTCTCGTCGTCGCGTGCTGCACGGCGTGGGCGCGCTGGCCCTGCTGGGGGGCGGAGCAGCCTTAGGAGGCAGAGCGATGAGCGCACCGGCGGCCCCGAAATCCGACGATCCTTGGACGCCGCTGCTGGCCGATCCGGACGCGGTGATCGTCACGGGAACGGTGCTCGGCGAGCGCGTGCGCGTCCTGATCGACACCGGCTCGGCCGCGACCATGGTCGACGCCGCCCTCGCCCAGCGCCTCGGTCTGAACCCTGCGGAGAGTCGCAGCGTTCGCGGTGACATCGGCTCGGTCACACTTGGCGCGGGCGGCGCCCTCGCCTTCGAGGTCGGCGGCGTGAAGCTGGCCACCGACCGCTACTTCGTGACGGACTTCAGGCCGATCTTCGGCGCGGACAGCGGCGCCCCCCATCTCATCCTCGGCATCGACGCGCTGAGGGAACATGTGTTGGATATTGATTTCCCCGCCCGGCGCCTGGCGATCTGGCCGCGGGCGGGCTTCCAGCCTGGCAAGGACTCTGAACGGTTCGCGGTCGCGCGGAGCGCGCGCGGGCAGCTCTCCATTCCGATCGTGCTCGAAGGAAAGGCGCCGGTCGACACCGCCCTCGATTTGGGCAGCTCCAACCCGCTGACCATCTCGCCGGCCCTGGCCGAGGCGCTGGGCCTGCTGAACGGTCGCAGGGTCTCCTCGGCCGCCACGGGCGGCGTCGACGGCATCTCGATCAGCCGGACCATCTCTGTGTCGACGCTGCGACTCGGGCAAGACCAACTGAACGACGTGCCCTGCGAGGTTCTGGCGAAGACCGACGCCACCCTGGCGCCGGCCAAACTGGGCCTGCCGGTCCTCGGACGCTACGGATTCGCGCTAGATGTGGCGGGCGGAGCGCTCTGGCTGCGGCCGGCGCCACGCCTGCTGGGGGCGCCCTTCCAACGCGACCTTTCGGGCCTGGGGCTCGCCCTCGAGGCCGACCGGCTTCGGGTGGTCCACGTCGCTCTGGGCGGCCCGGCGGCCCTAGCGGGTTGGCGCGAGGGTGAGAGCATCATCGCCGTGAACGGTGTGCCGATCGGTCCTGACTACGTGGCGAGAGGGCTGGCGCGGTGGCGCTACGGGCCGGCAGGCGGCAAGGCCGTGCTGTCGCTGTCGGACGGATCTGAGCGCACGCTGGTGCTGCAACGCTACTATTGATCCTGCCGACTTCCTATCGGAGCCATCCCATGGATGCACCCGCTAGGAGAAACAGGCCCAGCAGGACGCGGTAGATAACGAACGGCCAAGTGGAGAACCGCTCCAGGAAGCGCATCAGGCTCCAGATGGTCGCGAATGCGCAGACCGCGCCGACGGTGACACCTACCAGCAGGATTTTCCAACCGTGCGGGTCCATGTGAGCATTATGAAGTTCCCAAAGCTCCTTGCCGCCGGCTAACGCGATGGCGGGAATGCCGAGCAGGAACGAGAGGCGGGCCGCCTCTTCACGCCTGAGGCCGGCGGCCAACGCCGCCGTCAACGTCGAACCGGATCGCGACACCCCTGGAATGAGCGCCCCGACCTGGGCGAGACCAACAACCAGCGCATCCCATCCTGTCGCTTGGTCCATTGTACGCCTGTGGGCGGCCAGACCTTCAGCCAAGGCGAGCAGGAGGCCCATGGCAAGGCAGGCGACGCCAATCGCGGGGATGCTCCGGAGTGGGGAGCCACACGCGTTGAGGACCGGTGCGAGCGCCAAGCCGGCGACCAAGATCGGCAGGGTCGCAACCCCGATCCAGACCACAAGGCGTAAGTGCGGATTTCGAAACTGCCGCTGGGCTATCGCCCGGCCAGAGCCGACTGCAAGATTGCTGACGTCCGCCCAGAAATAGCTGACGACAGCGGCCAGGGCGGCGAGTTGCATGGCTGCGGAGAACGCGGCTCCCGGATCTGGCCAGCCAAGTATAGCGGGCACGATCCGCATGTGGGCGGTGGAGGAGACCGGGAGAAGCTCTGTCACCCCTTGGACGACACCTAAGACCGCGACCTTTCCGTAACCGAGGGCGACGAACCCCGTATCGACTCCACCATAGCAAGCCCCAGCCATGCTACTCCCCCGACAGCCACGCACGATTTGAACCCTTGGCGGCTAGTTCGCCGCCTTCGCTCGGGCTTCTTTGGCTGCTCCAAGGATCTCGAGCGCCTCTTTCATCACATAGAGTCCGATCGCGGCGCCGGCGATGAGGTCGACATAACGAAAGCCGCTGAGCGCCACGATCAGCCCCGACAAGATGACGCCGATGTTGGCGATCACGTCGGCGCGCGTGAAAATCCAACTCGCGCTGAGATGGACGCCTTCTCCCCGGACTTTGCCCAGCATCCTTAGAACCGTCGCGTTGACCGCGAGGGAAACACTGGCGACGCCAATCATCAGGAGGCTTTCAGGGTCGCTGCCCGTGACCCCGCGGCGGGCGGTGTCAATAAGAACGCCAGCGCCGAGGACAAGGAGAATTCCGCCACTGACTGTTGCGGCGCGCGCTTTGAACAGCGCCCCTCTGGTCAAGACGGCGATGGCGATCGCGTAGGCGGTTGCGTCAGCGAGCATATCCAGGGAATCAGCCAGTAGACCGCTTGACTGGCCGATGAGGCCTGCGGCGAGGCCGACACAAAACATCGTGGCGTTGAGCCCAAGCGCGATGAGCAGAATGCGACGCTGGCTTTCGCTCTTCGAGTCTCCTGGTTCACACCCGCATCCGGTCATCGTCGCACCTCAAGCTCGATCCTAGATCCTCTAGCAGCTAGAGGATCAAGTCGGCATGTTGCGACGGTATGATTCCTCGCGCGCCTGCTTCACATTGAGCTTGATCCTCTAGCCACTCGAGCATCTAAGGTCAGTCTGCGACCTATTCTTAATTGCACCTCGGATCTTTGATGTCGTTTCGTGCTCGCCTCCCTGCCTTGCTGTTCGCTTTGGCCACCGCCCTGCTCCCCACCCTGAGCTCGGCCGAGGAAACCGCGCCTTCCGCCCAGGTCGCTTGGCGGCTCCTCGACTATCTCGCCGTGGACTACCCCGGCGCGGTGAGGGACGGGAAGGTCGTCAGTGCGTCCGAGTACGCCGAGATGCGCGAGTTCTCGGCGTCCGTGCGCGAGCGGATCTCTGGTCTGCCGGCGACCCCCGGCAAGCCGAACCTAGTGTCCGAGGCCGGGGATCTCGTCGGAGCCATTGAAGCCAAGGCCAGCGCGGCGGACGTCGCCGCGCGCGCCCACAGGCTGGGCGCCGAGCTGCTGGCGGCGTACCCGACTCCCCTCGCCCCGACCAAGGCGCCCGATCTCGCCCGCGGCGCCGCGCTCTATACAGAGCAGTGCGCCGCCTGCCACGGCGCGACCGGGCGCGGCGACGGCCCCAACGCCAGAACTCTCAACCCTCCTCCCGTCGCCTTCGCGGACGCCGAGCGTGCCCGGCAACGCAGTCTTTTCGGTCTCTACCAGGTGATCGGTCAGGGGCTGGACGGCACAGCGATGCCGAGCTTCGCGCAACTGCCCTCCGACGATCGCTGGGCCCTGGCCTTTTACGTGGGCCGGTTCGCGTTCGATGAAAAAGCGGCAAGAGCGGGTGAGCGGCTCTGGGCGTCCGACGCCCAGCTTCGCGCCAGATTTCCAAACCTCCAGGCTCTGACGCAGACCTCGCCGGCGGCGCTCGCTGCGGACCTCGGGGAGCCCAAGGCCACCCAGCTGGTGGCTTATCTGCGCCGCCATCCAGAGGCGACCACGCCGCAGGCGTCTGGAAGCCTCGGAATCGCCCGGACTAAGCTTGGGCAGAGCCTCGCGCGCTACGAAGCGGGCGATCGCAAGTCCGCCCAAGAGTTGGCGTTGGCCGCTTACCTGGATGGGTTCGAGCCGGTGGAACCCTCGCTGACGGCCCGAGACGCGGCTCTGATGAGTCGGGTAGAGGCCGCTATGGGCGACCTGCGCGCGGCGATCTCCAATGAGGCGCCGGAGGCGGACGTCCGCGCACAAGTCAACCGTCTCTATGCTTTGCTGGATGTCGCGGAACGCGCCCTGGCTCCAGCCGAAGCCAGCGCCGCGTCAAGCTTCGCCGGCGCCTTCACGATCCTGCTGCGGGAGGGTTTGGAAGCGCTCCTGATTGTCGTCGCCATGCTCGCCTTCCTGCGCAAGGCGGAGCGTCGGGACGTGCTGCCCTACGTCCATGGCGGCTGGGTTTCCGCGCTCGTCGCGGGCGGCCTCACTTGGGCGGCGGCGACGTATCTGATCTCGATCAGCGGCGCCAGCCGGGAGCTTACCGAGGGGTTCGGGTCGCTTCTCTCAGCGGCCGTGTTGATCTCCGTCGGGGTCTGGATGCACGGCAAAGGCCAAGCCGACGCCTGGCAGACTTACATCAAGGAGAAGCTGGCAGCGGCGCTGTCCAAGCAGTCCGCGTGGTTCCTGTTCCTGCTGGCGTTCGTCGTCGTCTACCGCGAGGTGTTCGAGACGATCCTGTTCTACGCGGCGATGTGGAGCCAGGGCGCCCGTGCGGCGATCCTGGCCGGCGCCGGCGCGGCTGTCGCCACCCTGGGCCTGATCGCCTGGGCCCTCTTGAGCTACAGCAGGCGGCTGCCGATCTCGCAGTTCTTCACCTACAGCTCGATGCTGATCTCGGGGCTGGCGGTCGTGCTGGCCGGCAAGGGCGTCGCCGCTCTGCAGGAAGCGGGCCTGATCGACATACAGCCGCTGGCGGCCGTCCCCCGGTTGGAGCTGCTCGGGGTGTTTCCGACTGCTGAGGGCGTCCTCGTGCAGGTCGCCACCCTGCTCATGATCCTGTTGGGATTCTGGCTGAGCGGCCGGCGCGGACGTCAAACCTGACGGTTCCGTTTGTCGGAGCATGGCGATCTTGGTGCGCTAACCCATCAGCTCCTCAAGGGCCAGGAGCGCCAGAAAGCCGACGAAGAAGGCCGAACTGATCCACACCGTGTCGGGCTTCTGGTGCGCGTCCACCAACAGCTCCTCGGTCACGAGATAAAGCAGAGCCATCAGCCCGAAGCTCAGGAAGCCCGTCACCATCACGGCGGGCAGCAGATTCACAGGCGCCGCCGCGATCGCCCCCAAGGGGAGCAGGAGGGACAACGCCGCGGTTGTGGCGAAGATCTTCCAGCGGGATTTGAGAAATTCATTCAGCTCTGTCGTCACCGTCAGACCGAGGAAGAGGATCTCGACCGTGAGGGCGATTGTGAGCAGCAGGCCAGCTTTCTGGCCGCCGATGAACGCAAGACCGAGCACCAGCCCATCGACGAGGATATCGACACCGACCGCGGCAAGCAGCCCGACCGGACCCTTCGCCCGCTCCTCGAATTTCTTGATCAGCAGCATCACGAGAACCCCGAGCGCGCCGCCTATCAAGGTGGCGGTCGGTGAGCCGCCATGCATGACGTCCGGCAGGATTTCCCCCGCCGCGGCGGCGAACACGACGCCGGCGGCGAAGTGTTGGATGGTGCTGACCAGCGTGGGTCCAGGCTCACGCCAAACCGCCACGCCGCCCCCCACCACAGCGGCGCCGACCGGGATGAGTGTGTAGGTGAAGGCGTTCATCGGCGCTTCCTCGTGGCAGCTTCTGGGTGTCCGCCTGCGAAGCTAGACGACGTGGTCGGGCTCGAGGTCGCAGGCCATTTGGCCGGTTTCGAACTGGATCGTCGCGTGGCCGATCCCAAATCGGTCCTTCAACGCATCGGCGACCTCCGCCGTGAACGCATCGTCGATGCGGTCGTCGGAGCGCACCAGGTGCACGGTCAGGGCCGTTGAGGTCGTGCTGAGGGGCCAGATGTGCAGATCGTGCACCTCCTTCACCCCCTCGAGGCCTTGCAAGTGGGAGAAGACCTCATCCCGGTCGATCCCTGGCGGCACCGCGTCGATCGCCATCGCGACGGAATCCTTGAGAAGTCCCCAGGTCCCCAGAGCGATGACGACGACGATCACAAGGCTGACGACCGGGTCCAGCCATAGCCAGCCCGTCATGGTGATCACCAGACCCGCCACGACCACGCCGGCGGAAACGCCCGCGTCGGCGGCCATGTGCAGGAAGGCGCCGCGAATGTTGATGTCGCCTTTCCGCCCGCGCATGAACAGCAAGGCGGTAGCGGTGTTGATGACAATGCCGATCGCGGCCACCACCATCACCGTTCCGCCTTCCACCGGTTGCGGCGCCTCAAAGCGGCGGATGGCCTCCCAGGCGATCGCACCAATCGCCACAAGCAGCAGGACCGCATTGGCCAAGGCGGCGAGGATCGACGTGCGGCCAAAGCCGTAGGTGCGCTTGGCGGTCGGCGCGCGGCGGCCCAGCCACACCGCGCCCCAGGCCAGCAGCAAGCCGGCGACGTCACTGAGGTTGTGCCCCGCGTCCGCCAGAAGCGCGAGGGAGTTGGCGATGACGCCGTAGGTCGCTTCAATGGCGACGAAGCCGACATTCAGCGCCACCCCAATCGCAAAGGCGCGGTCGAAGCTGGCAGGCGCATGCGAATGGGAGTGCCCTGCGCCGCCTCTGTGCCCCTCGTGAGCATGGTCCGCGTGATCATGGTCGTGCTGATGCTTCGCCATCTATTTGCTTTCTCTAACTGGCGCGGGCGTAGGTCCTCTAGTGCCTAGAGGATCAAGGCCAATCGGTTGACCAGATGGTAAATCGTCTGGCGGTAGCCGGTTGCAGCACCCAGGTTTAGGATGTGCTTCGCAAGTATCCGGTCCGCAAATTAGGAGATGTCGCCGTTGTCTATGTCGGCGTGCTCGGTTGCCGCGGAGGCGGGCTCTCAACGGCGGTTGTCCCAATGCTGGCTTCTGTTGGGACTTTTGAGCGTCAGCGCGTGCGGCAGGAACGAAAAGCTCGTGGAGAGGACGCCGGAGGCAATGGCGGCGCATCTCCGCGCGGGTGAGTTGGCCCGCCATGATGGAGAGGCCAAGCCCGTCGCCATCGCCGATCTTCCGGCCGGCGGCCTCAGCGTCGGCAGGATTGTTGCGATTGTTCGGACTGGTGGACGGCTGACCTTGCAGCATGATCGGGGCTCGCCAGGGGACTGGCCCGTTCTCACCATGACCGCGGCCGTAAGGCCTCCTAGTCTGCTCGACCGGGTCAAGGTCGGCGACAGCGCCCAATTCCACCTGGAATATCGCGGGGACACGCCTGAAGTGGTCGCCCTTGAGCCCTATGTGGCTCAAGCCAGGGCTTCCCCGGCATCGGCGGCGCGACGCTAGCCAGGCCGCTACGGTCGCGTGCTCGTGGGCGCCTTCCATCCGAATCTTCAAGACGCGCGTCTCCCACGAGACTTAGCGGAGGGCTGTCCACGCGAACCGGACGCTAGGTACTTGGCCAAGGCGTCGTCCACCCGCCTGTAAACCCCTAGAAGGCGCGGCTCGAACGAGCGGCGGCCGAGCACCAAGGCCCCAAGCCCGTTCATCTCGGCGGTGTGGATTAGATGTGTGCCCCGCCGCCCGGGCTCGATGACGTAGGTTTCCAAGGCGCGACCGAGTAGCGGCCGACCAGTTGTGAAGCCTATCCGGTGTCCGGGCTCAAAGACGCTGATCGTCGCTCGGAGCCTTCGGCGTTTCTCCGGTTCGGGGCCGATCATCAGCGTGACCTTCGCGCCGAGCGCTGCTGAACCGATCACCTCGCGGAAGGGGTTCCAGCGGCGATAGGTCGAGAAGTCGCTGAGCGCCCGCCAGACCTTTATCGGCGGCGCTGCGATCTCGGTCTCGCAGCAAACGATCATGATCTCGACGGGGCCGCAGGTTGGCACGGGGCATCTGAGCGGCCGGCGCACACGCGCACCCGCTCCATCGGGGCAATGGTCCAGTCGGTCGGCACGTCATAGAAGGTGCAGCGCGACCCCCGTCCGCTGAGGCCTGAGATGGGCCGCGATGCCACCCCGACAACCGTGCCGTCCTGTCCGATCCGCTCGATGCGAATCCGCGTCGGGGCGTTCCAGGGCGCTCTCCGGCAGACCGATCCATGAAACCTGGTCCCGGTGGCGGTTTGGATCGCATCGGGCGTCGAAACAGACGAGTTCCGGGATGATGCGACATCGATCGGCAAGCTCAGCAAGGGCGCGCCGCCGTAGGCCGCGCAGCCGGCGAGCCCGAGCGAAGCAAGGACGCCGGCGGTCATCAGGTGGTTCATGGCGAGAATTCCAATTCTGGTGTGGTGGGCATGGCGGTCATGCGAAGACGAACAGTGTGATGCCGGTCACGAGGAAGACGATGGAGGCTGCGAGCAGCAGCACCGCCCAAATGGAGGGTCGTGCGCGAGGCTCCTTATTCATCTGGACGTCGCGCGCTCATGCTGTTGGCGCTTCGCTCGCGGCGAGCGGTGGCAGCACCACAAGCGGGTCGAGGCGGTCGCCGAGCCGCCCGGTGAACTCGACATGGACGTGGTTGGTGATGCCTTTCGGATACCGCTCGGCTAGGCTTTGGGCCGTCCCGATGAAGTCCCCTGCTGCGACCGTGACGCCCTGTCTGACGAGCGGCCCGACGTAGAGCACCCGCGCCACATAGTGCGTCGTCGGGTTGGCGATCTCGACAAACTGGAGCGTGTCCTGCCCGGCATAGGCCGGTCCGATACGGGTGATCACGCCCGTGATCGGCGCGCGGACGCCTTCCCCGGCGACAGCGACGAGATCCACGCCGTGGTGAGTTCGGCGGCCGCCATCGCGCGGTGCGCCGAAGGCCCCCGAACCGTAGACGTCGATGCCGCGAACAGGATTGGCGACCGGCCGCGCAATGTCAGGCTGGCCGTCACCGTCCAAGTCGAGGCTCACGGCCGCGAGTCGGCTGACCACTGCGCCTTTGGCGGAAGCGGGCGGTAAGGCGCGCCCGACGGTTGGACCGGCCTGACATCCGAGCAGAAAGCCGAGACCGCCGCCTGCGACCAGGATCGCTAGCAGGCCGAGCCGAGTGGACGGCAAGGTCGGTAGGAGGCGCCCGCGCGCCGATCTAGCGCCCTCCCCCGCCTGACGCGACGATGACGGCGTCACCTCGCCTTTGCTTTGCAGGACATGGTGAGCCACCGCAGGCCGCCCGACTCTAGTCGTGGTGTTCCGGGTGGTGCCCGCCGTAGCGGAGCACCTCGACCTTTTCGAAGGTCACCAAGCCGATGTCGGTGAGGTCTTCGAGCGCCGTCACGAAGAGACGCAGACGCTCCTCTTCGTCGACGATCTCGATGACCACGGGCAGGTTGTCGTTGAGGCCAAAGGTCCGATGCTGGTGCATGCGGATCGATTCCCCGAAGCCTTTGAGGCCACGAAGGACGGTCGCGCCTGCGAGGCGCGCGTCTCTCGCGCGGGCGACGATCACGTCAATGAGGTTCCGGTCGCCCAGCAGGGCGTGCTCGTCGGTGTAGATGCGAAGCAGGACGGCTTGGCCGGGAATCTGCATGGATCACTCCTCTGGTCGGTCAAGTATTTGCTGAGGGAGAGGCCTCCCCGCGGGCGGCCACCTGAAGTTCTGGTCGAGGTGGACAGGTGCTGCGATCAATTTTGGCCTCATGAAATGGATGGCGTCGGCGTGGGTGGGGGAAACCCACGCCGACGCGCCCGGTCAGGTCGCTTGGGGGTGCAACGGGGCCGGGCTCACATCCTCGATCGTCCGCTTCCGGCCGATGCTGAGGATGAGCTGCGAAAGGGCGGGCAGGACCAGAAGCGTCACCAGGGTGGCTGTGATCAGCCCGCCGATCACCACCATTGCCAGCGGCTTCTGGACTTCCGCGCCGGTCCCGTGGGCGAGGGCCATCCGGATGAAGCCGATGGCGGGGACCAAGCCTGTCATCAGCACCGGACGGAACCGCTCGATTGAGCCTTCCACGATCGCCTGGGCGACCGGCAGTCCCTCCTCGAGGCGCTGCTTGATGCTCGACATGACGACGAGTCCGTTGAGCACCGCGACGCCGGCCAGCACGATGAAGCCCACGGCCGCCGAGATCGAGAAGGTGATCCCGGTCAGCGCCAAGGCGAAGACGCCGCCGGCGAGACCCAAGGGAATCGCCGCGAACACCGACACCGCGGGCGCTAGCCCGCCCAGCGCCATGAAGAGGATCAGGAAGATCAGCAGGAAGCAGATCGGCACGACGATCGACAGCCGGGTCGTGGCGGCCTTCAAGTTCTCGTACTGGCCGCCCCACTGCAGGTAAGAACCGGGCGGCAGTTGCACCGCTTCGACCTTGCTCCGGGCTTCGGTGACGAAGGATCCGATGTCTCGGCCGCGCACGTTGACCTGGATAACCACGCGCCGCTTGCCGTTTTCGCGGCTGACCTGGTTGAGACCGTCGGTGAACCGCAGCTCGACCAACTGCCTCAGCGGCACGGACTGTTGCGGTCGCCCGTCGGCGGCCGGTAACATCACCGGCGTGGCGCCCAAGGCGTCGAGATCGTCCCGCATGGCCATCGGCACGCGCACGACGATGTTGAAGCGCCGATCACCCTCGAAGACGCTGCCGGCCTCGCGTCCCCCAAGCGCGGTGGCGAGCGTATCAGCGACTTCCTCGACGGTGAGGCCGAACCGGGCGATGGCCGCGCGGTCGAATCGGACGTCGAGGGTTGGTGCACCGGCCGTCTGCTCCACCCGCACACCCTCGGCGCCTTGGATGCTTTGGAGGACGGCGCCGATCTTGGCGCCGGCGGCGCTCATCTTCTCAAGATCGTCGCCGTAGAGCTTGATCGCCACGTCACCGCGGACGCCCGCGATGAGTTCGTTGAATCGCATCTGGATCGGCTGGGTGATTTCATAGCTGTTGCCCAGTAGCGGTTCGACCTTCTTGAGGATTCGGTCTGCGACCTGCGCCTTTCTCTTCACGCCCTTGGGCCAGTCCTCGCTCGGCTTTAGAATGACGAAGGCGTCCGACTGATTCTGCGGCATCGGATCGGTCGCGACCTCCGCCGTCCCGGTCTTGGAGAATATCATCGCCACCTCCGGGAGGGACATGACGGCCCTTTCCACCTGTTCCTGCATCCCCTTGGACTGCTCGAGCGATGTCGAAGGGATCTTCAGGGCCCCCAGCGCGATGTTCTTCTCGTCCAGGGTGGGAATGAACTCCTGGCCGAGCGTCGTGAAGACCACGCCGCCGAGAACGAAGACGCCCAGTGCCGCTCCGATGAATGGCCATGGCTTGGCGACCGAGCGGGCCAGCAGCGGTTCGTAGCGAATCCGCAGCCATTGCAGGATCCGAACCTCTTTTTCCGACACCTTTCCACGCATCAGTAGCGCGACCATGGCCGGAACGAAGGTGAGTGAGAGGACGAAGGCTGCGGCGAGCGCCAGGATGATGGTGATCGCCATCGGCGAGAAGGTCTTGCCCTCCACGCCGGTGAAGGTGAGCAGCGGCGCGAACACCAGGAAGATGATCGCCTGCCCATAGACCGTTGGTCGGATCATCTCCTGGGACGCGTGTAGCACCGTCTCCAGCCTCTCATTGAGATTGAGCAGGCGATTCTCGTGATGTTGCCGTTGCGCCAATCGCAAGAGGCAGTTCTCGATGATGATCACCGTGCCGTCGACGATCAGGCCGAAGTCCAGAGCGCCAAGGCTCATCAAGTTTCCGGGCACCTTCAGGCTGTTCATCCCGATGGCCATCATCAGGAACGAGAACGGGATGATCAGCACGGCGATGAAGGCGGCGCGGACGTTGCCGAGCAGGAGGAACAGCGTCGCCGCCACGAGGATCGCGCCTTCAGTCAGGTTTCGCTCGACGGTGCCGATGGTGGCGTTCACCAGCACCGAGCGATCCAGGGCCGTGTGGACGGCGATGCCTGGCGGAAGCGATTTCTTCACCTCGGTGAGCTTGTCGCCGACCGCTTTTGCGACGGTGCGGCTGTTTTCGCCGATCAGCATCAGCGCCGTACCCACGACGGTTTCACGACCGTCCTTGGTGGCCGCGCCCGTTCGCAGGTCGCCACCGATACGCACCGTCGCCACGTCCTTCACAGTCACCGGCACCGAGCCGCGCGTCGCGATCACCGCGTTGGCGATCTCATCGAGGGTCCGCACCCGCGCATCTGCGCGAACCAGGTAGGCCTCGCCGGCGCGCTGGATGAAGTTGGCGCCGACCGACAGGTTGGTGGCTTCCAGCGACTTGGCCAGGTCGGTGTAGGATACGCCGTAGGCCGCCAGCTTGGCCGGATCCGGCTCGACCACATACTGCTTCTCGTAGCCGCCGATCGAGTCGATCCCGGCCACACCGTTCACGGTCCGCAGTTGCGGGCGGATGATCCAGTCTTGAACCGTGCGCAGGTAGCTGGCCTGGGAGACGGCGTCGGCGAGGCGCTCGCCCTCAACGGTCAGATACGAGCCGTCGCTTTGCCAACCTGGGCTGCCGTCCTTGATCTTGGCGCCCTTCCCGCCCGGGTTCGCGAACTCGACCGTGTACATGTAGACTTCGCCCAAGCCCGTGGTGACGGGTCCGACCTGAGGCTGGACCCCGGCGGGCAAGGTGTCGCGCGCCTGAGTCAGGCGCTCCGCCACCTGCTGCCGCGCGAAATAGAGGTCGGTGCTTTCCTTGAAGACTGCCGAGACCTGGCTGAAGCCGTTGCGCG
>CAMFIW010000012.1 GCA_945952355.1 uncultured Phenylobacterium sp.
CGATGGCCCGGTGCTCCACGCTGAACAGCCCCTCCTCCGAGCCGAGCGCGGCGGCGTAGGCAGCCTCCATCGACGGCCTGTCGTCCGGATGGATCGCCTGGCTCATCCAGGTCTCGTAGTCGAGGCGGGCGTCCGGCGGCAGGCCGTAAAGCGCCTTGGTGCGATCCGACCAGACCGCCTCGTCCTTGGCGATGTCGTAGTCCCAGAAACCCAGGCCAGCGGCGCGCATAGCCAGGTCCACCTTGCGTCGCTCGGCGATCAAAGCCTGCTCCGCCAGCTTCTGTTCAGTGATGTCGACCTGCAGCCCGTCCCACAGGGTCCAGCCCTCGGCGGTCAGCTCGCTGCGCGGCGCCGACGTCGCGCGCCGCCACCCGACCTCGCCGTTCGGCTTTCGCATGGCGTATTCGACCATCAATGGCTTGCGGTCGATGATCGCGCGGGTGGTGACGTCATGGGTCAGCTGACGATGCTCCGGCGTCACCAGCTCGTAGAACACCCTGGGGTCGTCGATCACCGCCTGGGCGCTGACGCCGTTGAGGGCCAGGCAGCTGTCGGAGACCTGGAGGAATCGGCGTTTCGCGCCGTCGGGCGAACAGGCCAGCTGATAGGACATGCCGAGCGACAGCACCTCGGCCATGGCCTGGAACGAGTTTTCAGGCGACCGGTCCACGAACCGCTCCAACACCCTCGCATGCCACTGAACGGGAACGTCCCGTCCGAGCCGGGGCGATCACCGCAACAACTCCGAAGCGTGGCCAGGTTCTGGGGGCGCCAGTCCGGCTTCGGGGCGCCCGACTCACGGTGGCGGGCGGGTCCGCAATCTGATGCGGACGGGCTTAAGGGACAACCGCCATTGTAGGTTAATTGCAGAGCCGCTCAGGGCAGCATGATCACGCTGTTCGGCAGTTCATCCGGATTGTCTCCCACCCGCGCCGGAAAGTGTTCGGCCAGCACCGCGCCGCACAGGCCGATCGCCTGCTCGAAGCCTTCGGCCGTGCGGCCATGGCGGACGCCGGCGATCAGTTTGGACATAGCTTCGTCCCAGACCGAAGCCGAGACCTTGGAGGCGACGCCCTCGTCGGCGATCAGTTCCGCCATGCGCTCGGCCGCCGAGACGTAGATCAGCACGCCCGTACGCTCGCGAGTGCCCACGAGGTCGCGAGCCAGGAACTGCTCGCGCGCCCGCCGGCGCACGCGCTCCTGCTTCAGGCTGCGCGGAGTCATGAACCGTCGAACCGGCGGGATCGACACGATCACCGCCACGACCAGGAAGAGCGCGCCCTGCAACAGGATGGCGCCGGCCACGGCCGCGCGGGCGGCGCTCTCCGCCGCGGCCCCGATCTGGGCGGCCGTCCAGGGCTCGCCGAAGACGTCGGGCACGGTGACGTGGATGCCCGCCATCAACAGCACCGCGGGCGCGGCCAGGGCCGCGAGGGCCGCCCATGCGATGGGAGCCTCGCGATAGTCGGAACTCTCCTGGGCGACCACGCAATAGATCTCGCCGCGCGTCGTCGCCTCGGCGGCCTTCACGGCCGCCTCGATGCGGGCCCGGTCGTCAATGGTCAGCATCTCACCAGCTCCCCGAGGATCCGCCGCCGCCGAACGAGCCGCCGCCGCCGGAGAAGCCGCCGCCGCCGCCGCTCCAACCGCCACCGCCCCAGCCGTCGCGACGACCGCCGCTGTTCAGCAGGACGAAGGGCAGCCACCACAGCCCCCCCATGCGCCGCCCGCTGAGGCCGCGCAGGATGCTTGTGATGATCCAGATCGCCAGGATGAGGACCAGGAACGAGGGGAAATGGCTCCCCTCCGCGTGGACCTGCGGAGCCGGCTGCGGCGGCGATTGGGCGATGGCCTCGGCCTGGTCATCCGGCAGGCCAAGTTGTTGGACGATGGCTTCGGTTCCGTCGACCACGCCCTGCTCCATGTTTCCGGCCCGGAACGCCGGCAGCACCTTGGTCTGGATGATCACCGAGGACAGGGCGTCGGTCAGGACCGGCTCGAGGCCATAGCCGACCTCGATCCGAACCTTGCGGTCGTTGGGCGCCACCAGGAACAGGACGCCATTGTTCTTGCCCTTCTGGCCGATCCCCCAGGCCCGCCCGAGCTGGTAGCCGTAGTCCTCGATCGGATAGCCCTGCAGGTCGGGAATCGTGGCGACCACCACCTGGCGGCCGGTCTTCTGCTCCAAGGCGGCCAGTTCGGAGGTCAGTTTCTGCGACGCGCCGCCGGACAGCATGTGCGCGTTGTCGACCACCCGTCCCGTCAGGGGCGGGAACTTGGGCGCGGCGAGGGCTGCGCCGGCGAATGCGACCAGGGCCAGGACCGCGAGGACGAACCCGCGCGGTCCCGCGAAGCGGCTCATGGCGTGGTCGTGGCCGGGGGCGCGGAGCCGGGCGCGACCGCCGGGCCGGACGGCGCGAAGCTTACGCTGGGCGCGCTCTGGGCCGCCGCGGTGGCCTGGAACATCTGCATGGGCTTCGAGTCCTTGTGGAAAGCCGCCCAGAACGAGTTGGGGAAGGTCTTGAACTCCAGATTGTAGGAGCGGACCGCCTCATTGTAGTCGCGCCGGGCGATCGCGATGCGGTTCTCCGTGCCCTCGAGTTGGGACTGCAGGGCCAGGAAGTTCTGGTCCGACTTCAGTTGCGGATAGCTCTCCTGGATCATCATCAGACGGCCGAGCACGCCGCTCAGCTTGTCCTGCGCCTGGGCGTATTCGTTGAACTTCGCGGGGTCGGTCAGGGTCGACGCGTCGACCTTGACCTGGGTCGCAGAGGCGCGCGCCTGGGCCACCTCGACCAGGACGCTCTTCTCCTGGGCGGCATAGCCCTTCACGGTCTCCACCAGGTTCGGGATCAGGTCGCTGCGGCGCTGATACTGGTTCTGCACCTCGGCCCAGGCCGCCTTGGCGGTCTCTTCCTTGGTGGGGATGTTGTTGATCCCGCACCCGGCCAGCAGGGCCGGGATGGCGAGGAACAGGGCCAGGCGCGCAAGGCGCGTGCGGAGGCTGGTCAAGTCGGAGGCTCCCGTTGTGTCGCAGCTTCAAGCTTCGCGGGCGATCATTGGCCGCGCCTTGATCCAGCGCAATGGTTGTCTGCGTCACCCGCCTTGCGCGAAGTTCGGATTTCATCCGCCCGAGCTTGCGGGCATAGTCCGCAAACTGATCGTCGGGGGGCGATGGGGATGGGCGCCAAGTCAGGCCGGGTCGAGACGCGACCCTACTATTCCGAGAAGAGCCTGTCGGCGCGGTTCTACGACCTGACCACCGCGGCGGACACCAGCTTGGCGGGCGATATCGACCTCTATGCCGCGCTGGCGCCGGCGGGGGGCTCGGTCCTGGAGCTCGGCTCCGGCACGGGTCGCGTGAGTTTCGCGCTCGCCGCGCGCGGGATCGAGGTGCTGGGCGTCGACCTTGCCCCCGCCATGCTGGCCCAAGCCGAGGCCAAGCTGCGGGCGACCCGGCCCGACCTGGCCGCCCGACTCCGATTTCAGCGCGGCGATATGGCCAGCCTCAATCTCGGCGAACGGTTCGACGCGGTGATCGCACCCTATTTCGCGCTCGGCCATCTGCCCTGCGGCGCCGCATGGCGGAACGTGTTCACGGGCGTGGCGCGCCACTTGAAGCCAAGTGGCCGGGCCGCGTTCCACCTCCCCTCCGCCGAGATGCTCGGCCAGCCGCTGCCGGCGACGCGCGGGCCGGCCCTGGTCCGGCCACTCGAAGGCGATCGTCGCCTGGTCGTCAACATCACCGATCGGAGCAGCAAGCCGCAGATCGGTCGCTACGATCAGATCGTCGAATATGTCGTCGAGGGCCCGCGGGGCGTGGAGGCGAGCAGCCTGGACCACATGACCTTCTATGCGGCCGATCCTCTCCCCTTCGCCGAGGCGGCAGGGCTGCTCGCCGACGGGATCGCGGCGCTCGGCCCCAATCCCGTGCATCTGTTCCGAAAGCCGGCTGACTAGTTCCGCTCGCCGGCGCTCTTGTCGCGGATGGCCTTGAACTCCGAGCCGGCCGTCCAGGTCGGCCACGCCCGGCTGTCGGCGAGATCGCGACCGATCGCATAGAGCAGGTCGACGTCGGCGGCGGCACCCCTCAGGTCCCAGTCCGCCGACCAGTCGTCGCAGGCCTTGTGATAGCAGTTGGCCGTGAAGTCGTTGACCCACTTGTCGCCCGCCTCGCGCCCGCCGGCGACCAGATCCGGCCCGCCGCCGAGGCCCATGAGCAGCAGGGCCGGCACGCCGTGCTTGGCGAGCGAGAAGTGGTCGGCGCGGAAGGCCAGGCCCTTCTCGGGGTGGGCGTCGGGCGTGACCGTGCGACCCTGGACCTTCGCGGCGGCGGCCAGGCGGTCGTCCAGTTCGCTCTGGCCGTAGCCGACCAGCACCACGTCCTTGGACGGCCCGGCGGTCTGCAGGGTGTCCATGGTCAGGTTGGCCACCATCTTGTTCAGCGAAACGGTGGGATGGACGCCGTAGTATTCCGAGCCCAACAGGCCGCGCTCCTCGGCGGTCCAGACGCCGAAATAGAGCGAGCGATCGGTGCGCGGCGCGGCCTTGAACTGGCGCGCCAGCTCCATGACACCCGCGACGCCGGTGCCGTCGTCCGCGGCGCCGCGGCGAATGGTCCGGCCCTGGGCGTCGGGCGCGCCGATGCCGTAGGCGTCCCAGTGGGCGGCGAACATCACGCTCTCGTCCGGATGGCCCTTGCCGGTCAGCTTGCCGATCACGTTGTGGCTCATGACCTGGCTGTAGGTCAGACCGTAGTCGGCGGAGAAGGTCGCGCCGGCCAATTCGACCGGCTTGAAATCGGCGCTGCGGGCGCTCGTCTTGAGCGCTTCGAAATCGAGGCCGGCCTGCTTGAAGAGCGCGACGGCCGCATCGCGGCTGATCCAGGCCTGGAGTTGCAGTCGCTCCTTGGCGGGATCGGCGCGGACGATGTCGAAGCCTTCTCCGCCCGGCGCGATCACGGTGGACCAGCCATAGCCTGCGCCGGGGGTTTCATGGACGATCAGGGCGGCGATCGCGCCGCGCCGGATGGCCTCGTCATACTTGTAGGTCCAGCGGCCGTAGTAGGCCATCGCCTGACCGCCGAACTTGCCGGCCACCGCCTCGCCGGGCATGGCCTCGAAGTCCGGGTCGTTGATCAGGATGACCGCGACCTTGCCCTTGAGGTCGTAGCCTTTGAAGTCGTCCCAACCGCGCTCGGGCGCCGTGACGCCATAGCCCACGAAGACCAACGGCGCGTTGTGGATCGTCACGTGGTCGACCGGCAGCAGGGTGATGCCCGCCACCTCCTTGCCGAAGGCGAGCGGGGTCTTCGCACCCTTCACGTCGAAGCTGAAGGCGCCGGGCCCCTGGACCTGAGTCTTCAGCAGGGCGACATCCTGAATGTAGGAGCCCTTCTCGCCGGCCGGCTCCAGACCCAAGGCCTTGAATCGGGAAGTGAGATACTCGATCGTCTTTGCCTCTCCTGGCGAGCCAGGCGCCCGGCCCTCGAACGGGTCGGAGGCGAGCGTCTTGACGATGTCGGACATGCGCGCCGGATCGGTGGCGGCCTGGGCGGCGCCCGCGAGGGCGATCGAGGCGGCGGCAAGCAGGGCGATGCGCATGCGGAAGGTCTCCAGACTGGGGGCGATCGACCCTAGAGCATGTTCGGGGGGGCGCGGCTAGGCATCGCCGGACGGCGGCGGATGGGCTAACAAGCCGCCATGCACGAGAACGATCTGAAGATGCGCGCCGAGGAGATGGTCTGGCGTGGCCGCCAGTGGACGGTGACCCTCGACGGGCTGGAGACCCTAGGCAAGCCGGAGGATTTCGGCATCGCCGCCAGCGAACTGGCCGACGGCTGGGAGGGCGCCGACGAGAGCCTGCTGGCCTGGCCGCTGGAGATGGCGAGCAAGATGTGGGTCGACTACCGCGACTTCGAGACGGCCTTCCTGGTGGCGCTCGGCGTCCACCAGGGCCGCTATCCCGAGGTCGACCTGCAGACCATCCGCGCCACCATGACCGAGGGCCGGGCCATGTGGGAGGCGGCCAAGGCCGAGTTGCTCGGCGAGGACGACGACTAGGCCGGGACCTTCAGGAGCTCTTCCTCGACCTGGCCGAGGCGTTCCTTGCCGAAGAACATCTCGTCGCCGACGAAGAAGGTCGGGATGCCGAACACGCCACGGGCTGCGGCCTTCTCGGTATTGGCCATCAGCTCGGCCTTGACCTCGGGGTCCTGGGTCGCCTCGAGGATCGCCTTGGCGTCGAGGCCGGCGGCGGTCAGGACCCGGGCCGCGACCTCCAGATCGTCCATCTTCTCGCCGTCCTCCCACATCGCCTTCAGCACCGTCCCCAGATAGCGATCGGCGACGCCCTGGCGCTGGGCGGCGATCTGGCCGCGCATGATCAGCAGGGTGTTGACCGGGAAGTGCGGGTTGAAGCGGAAGGCCGACAGGCCGTGCTTCTCGACGAAGCGGCGGGTCTCCAGGCCCTCGTAGGCGAGCTTGCCCTGGATGTGGCCGAAGGCCTGGTTGGGCGCCTGGTTTCCGGTGAGCTTGAAGATTCCACCGAGCAGGCAGGGGATCAGGTCCAGCCTGGCGCCGGTGCGCGCGCAGATGTCCGGCAACACCTTGCCGGACAGGTAGGCGTTGGGGCTGCCGAAATCGAAGATGAACTCGATGGTCCTGGGCATGTCGTTCCTCACCAGCTTTCGGACCAGGGACGCAGGTCCAGTTCATGGGTCCAGGCCGACCGCAGCTGGTCGGTCAGCCAGACATAGTTGCGGGCGATGTCCTCGGGCTTGAGGATCACGTCGCGGTCCAGCAGGTCCTGGACGTTGTCGCTGCGCGAGCGGGTGAACACCCCGTCGATGGCGCCGTCCACCACGATGTGGGCGACGTGGACGCCCTTGGGCCCGAGCTCGCGGGCGGCGGACTGGGCCACCGCGCGCAGGCCATGCTTGGCGGCGGCGAACGCCGCGAAGCCCTCGCGGCCGCGCACCGAGGCGGTGGCGCCGGTCACCAGGATCGTGCCGCGGCCGCGGGGCGTCATGACCCGCGCCGCCTCGCGGATGGCCAGGAAGCCGGCGAAGCAGGCCATCTCCCAGACCTTGGTGAAAACCCGGGTCGTGGTCTCGGTGACGCCGAAGCGGACGTTCGCGCCGATGTTGAAGACCACCACCTCCAGCGGCCCGACCTCGGCCTCGATGCGGTCGAAGAGGGCGATGGTCTCCTCCTCGGAACGGGCGTCGCAGCCGAAGGCATGGACGATCCCGCCCTCGGCGCGGATCTCGTCGGCGAAGGCTTCGAGCTGGTCGAGGTTGCGCGCCCGGCGGGTGATGCAGACCGCGTAGCCGTCGGCGGCGAAGGCCTTGGCGATGGCGCCGCCGACCCCTTCCCCCACGCCGACGATCAGGCAGGCGCCTTTTGGGGGGTGATCTTGTAGGCGATCAGGGGGCATCTCGACCTCCATCCAGAATTTGGACGAACCATCGTATTGAATCTGGACCCAGTCAATGAGATATTGCGGCCATGAAGTGGGAAGATCTCGCCGCCGAGCCCTGCTCCGCCGCCCGCACCCTCGCCGTCATCGGCGACCGATGGACCCTGCTGATCCTGCGCGACTGCTTCCTGGGCGTGCGCCGGTTCGAGGCCTTCCAGGAACGCCTGGGCATCTCGCGCACCATCATCGCCGAGCGGCTGAAGCTGCTGGTCGACGAGGGGGTGTTGAGCAAGGTCGCCTACCAGGAACGGCCCCTGCGCCACGAATACCGACTGACCGAAAAGGGCCTGGCCCTGCACCCGGTGATCATGGCCATCGTCCACTGGGGCGACCGGTTCTATGCCGGCGACGCGGGACCGCCCCTGCTCCACCGGCACAGGGCCTGCGGCTGCGACTTCCACCCGGTGATGACCTGCTCAGAGTGCGGCGAGCCGATCGGCGCGCGCGATGTCGAGACGCGGCCCGGCCCCGGGACCCGAACGCGCGCCTGATCGGCCGCTCCCCACGACCGCCATTCCAGCCCCACGGCGATGGCGCTAGGGTGCGCCCCAAGTGCGACGCCGCCGACCAAGAGGCGGGACCGCGAGGGAGCGAGACATGATCCAGGGACCCATCGAGGGCGGGCGCCACGGCTGGGCGTTCAACCGGCCGCTGATCGACCTGGCCGCGAAGGGCTATGTCGAGGCGGAATACCTCCTGAGCGGCGAGGCGACGACCTATGGCCTGGCGCCCGGCGCCGAACTCGGCCGGGACGGCAAGTGGCGGGTCGAGCCCACGGGCAAGGTCCCGTTCAAGACCCGCTTCCTGGTCTATCGACCGGCCGACCCGGCGAAGTTCAACGGCACGGTGGTGGTGTGCTGGAACAACGTCACCGCCGGCTACGAGCTGTTCTTCGGCGAAGGTCCCGCGGTGCTAGAGGAGGGCTATGCCTATGTCTGCGCGACAGTGCAGCGGGTGGGCGTGCACGGGTTCGCGGAAAACCCGCAGGGGCTCGCCGCCTGGGACCCCGAACGCTATGGCGAGCTCAGCATCCCGACCGATGACGCCTCCTACGACATTTTCTCCCAGGTCGCCCGCGCCGTCGGGCCGGGCCGGGACCGGGCGATCGATCCGCTGGGCGGGCTCGAGGTGAAGAAGGTGATCGGTCTGGGCGCCTCGCAGTCGGCCGGACGGCTCGCGACCTACATCAACGCCGTGCACCCGCTGGCCAAGGACCAGGGCGGCCATGCCTTCGACGGCTACATGCTGCAGATCTATTTCGGCACCGGCACCCCGATCGCGGCCAGCGACCGGCCGGTCAATCCGGCGGCGGCCAATATCCGCCTGCCGCGCGGCCAGAACCTCATCCGCGAGGACCTCGACGTGCCGGCGATTATCGTCAACACCGAGCTGGAGGCGATCGCCTGCGTGCCGGTGCGCCAGGCGGACACCGAGCGCTTCCGCACCTGGGAGGCGGCCGCCCTGACCCACGTGTCCTACCAGGCGCAGCTGACGCGGAACGAGAAGTACCGGCGCGACTTCGGCGTCGTCCCGCCGGCGCCGTCCGAGCAGATGAACCGGATCTACCTGCAGCCCTTCTATGACGCGGCGCTGCATCACATGAACCGCTGGGTGAACGGCGCCGGCGCGCCGCCGCGCCAACCGCTGATCGACTTCACCGCAGACGGCGAGGTGGTCCGTGACGGCCACGGCATCGCCACGGGCGGCGTCCGCCTGCCGCAGGCGGCGGCCCCGGTCGCCATGAACAGCTCGACCCCCGTCAGCGACGACTTCGCCGGCCGGCTGCGCGGCTCGAACCGGCCGTTCGATGGGGCGACCCTGGACGCCCTCTATGGCGACGAAGCCGGATACCTCGCCCGCTTCCGCCAGGCCGCCGCCGCCGCGGTGGAGGCCGGGGTGATGATGGCGCGCGACGTCGAGCCGGCGGTCGAGGAGGCCGGCCGCGAATATCGCCGGGCGCGGGAGGTCGCGGCGCGGGAGCCGGCGACGGCGGCCGTTTGAGGCGCGCAACACAGCCGCCCTTTCCCTGACGCACGAGCCCGGCTATCTGCGCGCGTCCCACGGAGTGCGCCATGAAAGCCCTGATCCCGCTCGCCCTCGCCGCCGTCCTGGCCATGGGGGCCGCCGCCGAGGCCCAGCCCGCCGCGCCGCCCGCCCCGGCGGCCGTGTCCGATCCGGCCACCTTCCTGGCCCAGAACGCCAAGGCGGCGGGTGTGAAGGCCCTTCCCTCCGGCCTGCAGTACAAGATCGTGCAGTCGGGGCCGGCGGGGCCCTCGCCCAAGGCCGGCGACCTCATCAAGGTCCACTATGAAGGCGCCCTGACCAGCGGCCAGGTGTTCGACTCCTCGTTCGAGCGCGGCCGTCCCGCCATCATGCCGCTGGGCGAACTGATCCCGGCCTGGATGGAGGCCCTGCCGATGATGCGGGTCGGCGACGAATGGATACTCTATGTGCCGCCGAGCCTAGGCTATGGCGCCGAAGCCACCGGCCCGATCCCGGCCAACAGCGTTCTGGTGTTCCGCATCAAGCTGCTCGGCATGCTGTCGCCGGACTGACGACGAGAGCGCCTAGAGCGCGTTCACCGGCAGCTTAAGGAACACGCGCCCGCTCGGCGCGGCTGGGGGCAGGGCGCCGGCGCGGATATTGACCTGGAGCGAGGGCAGGATCAGCACCGGAGCCTCCAGGCTAGCGTCGCGCGCCTCGCGCAGTTCGACGAAGTCGTCCTCCCCCACATCGTCATGCACATGAATGTTGAGCGCCCGCTGATCGGCGACCGAGGTCTCCCAGGCGAAGGCCGAGCGGCCTTGGGGCAGATAGTCGTGTCCCACGAAGACGCGGGTCGCTGGGTCCAGTTCAAGGATTCGGCGGATCGAGCGGTACAGGGTGCGCGCATCTCCGCCGGGGAAGTCCGCCCTCGCGGTTCCGTAGTCGGGCATGAACAGGGTGTCGCCAACGAAGACGGCGTCGCCGATCCGATAGGTGACGCAGGCCGGCGTATGCCCCGGAGTATGCAGCACCTCAATCTCCAGATCACCCAGCGGCAGCCGGTCGCCCTCCAGGACCAACCGGTCGAAGGCGGACCCATCCGCCCTGACATCCTCGGCCTCGAACAAGGCTGCGAAGGCCTTCTGGACGCCGGTGATATGCGCCCCGATCACCACCGGGACACCCGTGCGGGTGCGGACCACGTCGGCCGCCGACAGGTGGTCGGCATGGGCATGGGTCTCCAACACGTAGACGAGGTCGAGACCACGCGCTGCGACTGCCCCCAGCACCGCGTCGATCGATCCTGTGGAGGTGCGCGCCGCCTTCGGGTCGAAGTCGAGCACGGGGTCGACCAGGGCGGCCCGGCCGGTGGCCGGGTCGGAGACCAGATAGGTGACCGTATGGGTGGCGGGATCGAAGAAGGCTTGGACTTCGGGACGCATCATGTCCTCCTGAGGAGCGGCACATAAATAAGCATTTGCTAAATTAGATTCAACTAATATATAGGCCCCATGTTCGATCTCTCGAAGTTCGACATCACCCGTTTCGAGGAAAGCGCCGAGGCGGCGGCCAAGCTGCTGAAGGCGCTCGCCAATGAGCGGCGTCTGATGATCCTGTGCCAGTTGGTGGAAGGAGAGCTTTCGGTCGGGGCGCTGCTGCCCAGGGTCGGGCTCTCGCAGTCGGCCCTTTCGCAGCATCTGGCGGTGCTGCGCGACGAGGGTGTCGTGGCCACCCGCCGGGACAGCCAGACCATCTGGTACCGGATCAGCGACCCTGCCGCGGTGCGTGTGATGGCGACCCTCGCGGAGATCTTCTGTCCCCCCGACATGAGGTCGCCCCATGACACCCCGCCTGATCCCCCTCCCTCCGACTGAGGTCGCCGAGCGCCTTTCGCGCGGCGCCGTTCTGGTCGACATCCGAGAGCCCGACGAGTTCGCCCGCCAGCATGTAAGCGGCGCGATCTCCGCGCCGTTGTCGGCGTTCGAAGCCGCCAGGCCCGCCGTACCGGCGGGACGCCAGGTGATCTTCACATGCCGCACCGGAATGCGCACCGGCGGCGCCTGCGAACGGCTCGCCGCGGCCGTGAACACCGAGGCCTATGTCCTGGATGGCGGCCTGGACGCGTGGCGCCTCGCGGGGCTTCCGCTCGAAAACGACCGCAAGGCGCCGCTGGAAATGATGCGCCAGGTGCAGATCGCGGCCGGTCTCCTGGTGCTTACCGGGGTCGCGATCGGACTGCTCATTTCGCCCGTGGGCTTCTTGCTGTCGGCCTTCGTCGGCGCGGGCCTGACCTTCGCCGGCGTCACCGGGTACTGCGGGATGGCGAGACTACTGGCGCACGCGCCCTGGAATCGCGCGGCGGCCTGAACATGGATCTCCCGACAGCGATCGCCACCCTCGCCAGCGGCGCGGTGGTGGGATTCCTGCTGACCGTATTCGGCGGCGGCGGCTCCGTGCTGGCGACCCCGCTGCTGCTCTATGTGGTCGGCGTTCGCGACCCGCACCTGGCGATCGGAACCTCCGCCGCCGCAGTGGCGATCAACGCCGTCCTCAGCCTGGCGGCCCAGGCGCGCGCGGGCCGGGTCAAGTGGCCCTGCGCCCTGGTGTTCGCCGCCGCGGGCCTGCTGGGCTCGCTGGTCGGGTCCAGTCTGGCAAAGGCGATGGACGGCCAACGCCTGTTGATCGTGTTCGCCGCCGCCATGGCCGCCGTGGCGATCTCGATGCTCTGGACGCGCAAGACGGCCGGCGACCCGGACGTCCATCTGCAGCCGCGCCATGTGCCGCGGCTGGCGGCCCTGGGCCTCGCCGCCGGCGGCGCCGCCGGGTTCTTCGGGATCGGCGGCGGGTTTCTCATCGCGCCAGGCCTGATGGCGGCGACCGGCATGACGCTCGCCAACGCCGCCGCCTCTTCCCTCGTGTCGGTCGCCCTGTTCGGCGCGGCCACGGCGGCGAACTATGCGCTCTCCGGCTGGGTCGACGGCGAACTGCTGCTGGTCCTCGTCGCCGGCGGAGCGGGCGGCGCGGCGCTGGGCCTCCCGATCGCCCGGCTCGCAGTACGCCACGCCGCCGTGGCGCGCCGGGCGCTCGGCGTCCTGATCCTCGTGGTGGCGGCCTATGTGGCGACCAAGGCGGTGGGCCCCGCATGACAAGCCGCGCTTAACCCGCCAGCGCCAGTATGGCGGCGTGAATCAGGAGGCGCCGCGATGCCGCCGATCTATATGGGGCTGCTGTTCGGGGCGATCGGCCTCGGCGTGCTGTGGACCCTGGTGCGCGCCGTGCGGACCGGGCGGATCTACAGCGAGGGCCGCGCCTACGACGCGGACAGTCAGTCGGGGTTCTACAGCATGACCATGGTGGGCCACGTCGCGATCCTGATCCTTTGCATCGGCGAGGTCGGCCACAGCTTGGGCCTATGCCCCTCCCCCTTCGCCGCGATCAAGGCCTGGCTCGGGCCGCTGCGCTGAGCCTGGACGTCGTCCCGCGAGCGTTGCGCCCTCACTCACGATGTGCGACCCCGGTCGCGCCGGAGAGAACCGATGCCGTCGTTCGCGAACCCGAGGATCGATCAGGCGCTTGAGGACATCTACGGATTGTTCGCCGCACCGCGGCCCAGCGTGATCATCGGCTGCCCCTGCTGCATCGATAGTCGACGGGTCGACGTGCTCCTCGCCAAACCCCTGCGCGAACTCACCGGCGCAGAGCTTTGGCGCTACATCACAGGCGTATTCCTCACCGTCGGTGGAACACGGGACTTCCGGTATCTGCTCCCGAGAATCCTCGAGATCGCCGTCCGCGAGCCCGGCGCGGCGCCACATATCGAGATCGTAATCGGCAAGCTCAGGCTCGCGGGCTGGAGCGACTGGCCGAAACGCGAACACGCCGCCATCGAGGCCTTGGTCGAGGCCTGGTTCCAGCAAGCCCTGAGCAACGACCTGCTGGAGGCCGAGACCTGGCTCGTCGGATCCGAGGCCGAATCCGTGCTCTGCGGCGCGGCTCGGGCCGACATCGACATTGCGGCCATGCTTGCGCGTCTCGCCGAGCCGTCGGCCCAGGCCGTTCGGGACCATCTGGCCGCCGCCTACGCCAAACCCCTGGCGGCGGGCTCGACGCCGAGGTCGTTCTGGGAAGACGCGCCGGAAGGCTGGCGCGCCCTGGCCGCGATCCTGGCGCCGGTCGCCTGACGAGCGTTGAGCGCCGCGTCTACGGCCCCGCCGCAGATGCGAACCTCGATCTCAAGGCGCGATGGGTTTCGATGAACGTTCCAGGCACGACGCCATCCTCGGAAAGCGCGTCGACCACGAGACAGCGAAGCCATAGGTCGCCGATCGCCACATAGCGCTTCGCGCGAGGCAATGCCCGGCACTCCCGCCACTCGGCCTCGCTCAGAAAGCCCCCGGCGCGGTCCCTGGCCCAGGGCGGAAGGCCGGCCGGCAGGTGTTCGATCAGGTAGGCTCGATGCCGGCGATATCTCGACTCCCCGAGGTCGCTGAAGCGGTAGGCGGCGCTCTCGGGGGTTTCGGCCACACCGCTCTCGGGCCCATCGTAGAAGTCGAATATGAACACGCGCACGAAGACCTCGGGGGCCTCGGTGGCCTGCCTCGCGGTAAGGTCCGTTCGTGCGGCGAGCGGATCGGGCATGGATCAGTAGACCTTGGCGCGCAGGTCGGCGAGCAGGTCGGGGCCGGTCGGGGTCCAGTCGAGCCATTCGCGGGTCAGGGCGCCCGAGGCGGCGAGGTCTTGGGCGGCGAGATTGGCCATCCATCCGAAATAGGTCTTCGCCTCGTCGGGGGTGAGAGAGACCACAGGCATGTTCAGACCCGCGCCGATGGCCTCGGCGATGTCGCGCAGGGGTACGCCCTCCTGGGCGACGGCGTGGTAGCGCGCGCCAGCCCCACCCCGTTCGAGGGCCAGGCGATAGAGGCGGACGGCGTCGGAGACGTGGACGGCCGGCAGCCGGTTCGCGCCGTCGCCGACATAGGCCACACGGCCCTGCTTGCGGGCCATGTCGATGTGCCAGGCGATGCGGCCCTGGCGATGGGCGTCGTGAACCTGGGGCAGGCGCATGACCATCACGCGGACGCCCTGGTCGGCGAGGGCGGTGGCGGCTTCCTCGGTGGCGGCGCGGGGGACGGCGCTGGAGGCGGCCGGCGGATCGGTCTCGCGGGAGAGGTCGCGGTAGGTCGGGGCCACCAGGCCGGTGCCGGAGGTGACGACAAGCGGACGATCGGAATCGGCCAGGGCCGCGCCGAGGGCCATGATCGCCCTGCGATCGTCCTCGGCGGCGGCGGCCGACTGGGCGGGGTCGTGGTTGAAGGCGGCGTGGATGACACCGTCGGAAGCCCGGGCGGAGGCCGTCAGCAAGGCGAGATCATTGACATCGCCTCGCACGACCTCGGCGCCCAGCCGGGCGAGCCTTTCGACGCCCTCGTCGGAGCGGCTGAGGCCCACGACCTCGTGGCCGGCCCCGACCAGCTCCGGAACAAGGTGTGAGCCGATGAAGCCGGTGGCGCCGGTCAGGAACACGCGCATGGCGGACTTGCTCCTTGCGCCGACGAGGGGCGGGGACAGGAACGCCATTCTGGCGAATGGCGATCCAGTCCCCAAGCGCCGAAGTCAGGTCCGGGTGGCGAACTCAGTGTCGCCGGTGGACGCCACGATCTGGTCGTCGAAGGAGGCGTGGGCGGAGGTGTAGAGGTGGCTGTAGAGGCCGCCGGTCTTCATCAGCTGGTCGTGGCCGCCCTGCTCCAGGATGTGGCCCTGTTGCAAGACGATGATGCGGTCGGCGTCGCGGATGGTGGCCAGGCGGTGGGCGATGACCATGCAGGTGCGGCCGGCGAACAGCACCTTCAGCGCCTTCTGGATCGCCTGCTCGGTGAAGCTGTCGATATTCGCCGTGGCCTCGTCGAGGATCAGGATCTGCGGGTCGGCGACCAGGGCGCGGGCGAAGCTGATCAGTTGGCGCTGGCCCATGGAGATGTTGCGCCCGCGCTGGCCCAGCATGGTGTCGTAGCCGTCGGGCAGGCGCATGATGAAGTCGTGGGCGCTGACCGCCTTGGCCGCCTCGACGATCTGGGCGCGGGTGGCGTCGGTGTTGTAGCGGATGTTCTGCTCGATGGTGCCGGTGAACAGGAACGGCTCCTGCAGCACCATGCCGATAGTCTTGCCCAGGCTGTCGAGGGTGACGTCGCGCACGTCGTGGCCGCCGACGATGACCTGGCCCTGGTCGACCTCATAGAAGCGATGGGTGAGCGCGATGATCGAGGTCTTGCCGGAACCGGTCGGACCGACAAGCGCCACGACCTCCTTCGGCTTCACGGTGAAGGAGATGTCGTGGAGGATGGGACGCTTGGGATCGTAGCCGAAGGTGACGTTTCGGAACTCGACCGTGGCGGCGGCGTCCTTCAGCGGCACGGCGTCGGTCTTGTCGGCGATGGTCACCGGCACGTCGATGACCTCGAAGATGCGGTGCCCGGCGGCCATGGCGCGCTGCATGATGGTGTACTGCATCGACAGCATGCGCACGGGCTCGAAGAAGCGCTGCACATAGAGGATGAAGGCGACCATGACGCCGACGTCGAGGCGGCCGCCGAGCACGGCGTCGCCGCCGACGATGACCACCACGGCCATGGCGAAACCGGTCAGCACGTCGACCGTCGGCACCATGATCTGGGTCATCCAGGAGGCGCCGGTCTGGGCCTTCAGGTTCTCGAGCGCCTTCTCCTTGTAAAGGTCGAAGTTTAGCGCCTCGCGGCGGGTTTCCTGCACCGTGCGGATGCCGTTGATGTTCTCGGCCAGGGCCGAATTGGCGGTCGACGATGCGTCGCGGGCCTCACGGAAGCTCTTCTTGGAGAAGGGCAGCCAGATGGCGCGGATCCCGATCAGGGCCGGCAGGACAGTGAGGGGCAGG
>CAMFIW010000013.1 GCA_945952355.1 uncultured Phenylobacterium sp.
GATCATGCCTAGTCTCGTGGGCTCGGAGATGTGTATAAGAGACAGGTATAGGTGAGCTCGCGGGCGACATCGTCGCGGACGAGGCGCTTCATCAGCACCAGCCCGGCCATGTCGGGCACCAGGCCCCACTTGATCTCCATGACCGACATGCGGGTGTCGGCGGTGACGAAGCGGATGTCGGCGCCCAGGGCCAGCTGGAAGCCGCCGCCGAAGGCCACGCCATGGATCGCCGCGATCACCGGCACGGCCTGTTCGCGCCAGACCATGACCGCGTGCTGGGCGCGGTTGGAGCCGCCCGGCGTGCGGTTGGCGGTGACCAGGCTCTCACCGGTCGAGGACTGGCCGCCCGAGCGCTCGCCCGAGGCCATCTTGCCGAAATTGCCCATGTCGAGGCCGGCGCAGAAGGCGCGGCCTTCGCCGCTGAGCACGATGGCGCGCACGCCCTTCTCGGTCTTCAGCCGCTCGCCGGTCTGGACCAGGGCCGCGAACATGGCGTCGTCCAGGGCGTTCATCTTGTCCGAGCGGATGAGCTGGACGTCGGCGACGCCGTTCTCGATCGTGACGCGGATACGGTCTTCCATGGTCTGGTCCTCTAGCTCGCCGCGACGACGACAAAGCCGGCGCGGGGGAAATGCAGGTTCAGGCGGCCGAGGTCCTCGACCTCGCGGGCGATGACGACGCGCTCCGGCGTCGCAGCCACCAGAGCGCCCGGGATCGGGTCGCGGCCGTAGTCGTCGGCCATCACCACCACCGGCGCGCCGGGCTCGAGGCCCAGCGGATCGCCGCCGTCGTGGGCGGGCGCCAGGGCGGGCTCGGAATTGCGGGCGATCTCCAGGGCCTCGGCGCCGGTGATCTCGGTGCGGGTCCCGTGGCCGGCGGCGGCCATGCGCTCGCGCCAGCCCTCCAGCCGCGAATAGCCCTCGGTGAGCTTGGCATAGGTCTGCGGCAGGGCGCCGTGCAGCCACCAGATGTTCATGTAGGCGGCGATGTCGACGAGGCCCGGCGCACGGCCGGTCAGATAGGGCGCGGAGGCCAGGCCCTGGTCGATCCAACCGGCATGAGCGCGCCATTGGCTGCGCATGGGCGGGGCGGCGCGGGCCATGGCCTCGACGTCGAACGGACGGCCCGACAGCTTCTCGCGGTCGTCCATGAAGGCCTTGGGCGTCATGTGGCCGATCTCGCCGAAGATCACCGGCACGGTGGCGCCGAAGAACAGCCGGTCGGCCCAGAGGTTCACCGCCCAGCCGAGGCCCAGCGCCATCGGCGGATCGGGCACGCGCCGCTCGATCTCGGCCAGGATCACCTGGCTGTCGCAATAGACGTCGGCGCCGATCTGCATCACCGGGGCGCGGCGATAGCCCCCGGTCAGCGGGACCAGGTCGGGCTTGGGCATCATGTTGGGGGTGCGGACCGACGACCAGGCCATGTCCTTCAGACCCAGCATCACCCGCACCTTCTCGGAGAAGGGCGAGGCGTCGTAGTGGTGCAGGATCAGGCCGCTCATAGGTCTCCCCACCGCGGTCTTCAGCAGCCGCGCGGGCTTACGCTGTCACGGATCCGGGCCCGCGGAAACCGTGCCCCAACGTCAGGAGCGCTTGGCGTCTTCGGCCAGGATCGGGATGGCCGGCTGGCCGGAGACCGCTTCGAGGATCGGCGCCTCCTCGTAGAGCGCAGCGCCCTGGGCGGCGTCGCGGCGTTCCAGCTCCGCACGGATCTCGGCATGGCGCGCGGCGTCCAGCTTCCAGCCGGCCACGCAGGCGCCGCCCAGCATCACGAAGAAGATCGGGCCGGCGATATAGACCCATTCCAGCCGGTGAATGGCGTCCGGCGTGTTGTGGTATCCCTCCTTGGCCACGTAGCCGAGCCAGCCCAGCAGCGGGAAGGTCAGGCCGATCGAGAAGGCGGTGGCGATCTTGGAGGCCAGGGTGTTGAGCGCGTAGATCAGGCTGATCCGCTCCTGCCCCTGCTCCAGCCGCACCTGGTCGCCGACGTCGGCCAGCATGGCGCGGATCATCAGGTCGAAGCCGGCGGCCATGAAACCGCACCAGAACATCACCGGCATGCCGGCGATCATGTCGCCCTTGGGGATCAGCATCACCGTGCAGAGGCCGAGCGAATAGGCCGTCGAGGTCAGCATCAGGGTGCGATGCTTGGAGAGCCGGCGCGCGATCACCGCCGTCAGCGGCGCGCCGACGATGCCGGCTAGGACGTAGATCAGGAGCAGGACCGAGGCGACGCCGGTCGTGTAGCCGCGCGATTCCACGAAGAAGAAGAGGTAGAGCGCGCTCATCCAGCCCGGCCCGAGCGTCAGGCACATCTGGGCCAGGAACAGGCGCAGCAGGTCCGGCTTCACCACCAGGCTGAGATAGTCGGACATGCGGAAGGGCTCGCCCGCCGCGTCGACCGTGATCGGCTCGCGGGTGCGCAGCACGCAGACGCCGATGGCGATCGGGGTCACCACCAGCACCGCCCAGCCCATGTCCTGCACGGCGGTCGCGTCGGAGCGGCCGATGTATGGCGCGATGATGGGGATCACCAGGACCAGGACGGCGCCGATGACGCCGAGCATGGCGACCACGCCGAAGACCCGGCTGCGCTCGTGGTACTCGGTCGCGAGATTGGCGCCCCAGGCCGAGTGACCGAGGCCGAGGATCGAGGTGGCGAAGTAGTAGATCAGCAGCCAGGCGATCAGGTAGCCCATGCCGATGCCGCTGGGCGCAAGGAACAGGGCGTAGACCGACAGCATCAGGATCGGGGCCCCGATCGCCATCCAGAAGCGGTAGCGGCCGAACGGCGTCTTGGTGCGGTCCATCGCGACGCCCAGCACCGGGTCGACGAACACGTCGATCAGGCGGACGGTCATCCAGGCGCCGCCGACGACGGCCAGGCTGACGCCCAGGTGGCTGGCGAAATAGGGAGGCAGGTAGACCGCGACCGCCACGGCCAGGCAGCCCAGCGGGAAATTGGCGATGGAGAATCCGAAGATGGTCGACAGGGACAGCCGCCCCGCCGTCGCCGCGTTCGCGCTCAACCGTTCATCTCCCCGTCCCTCCGCCCCGCATGGCGACGTTCTGTTGTCTTACGCCAATGAGCGGCTTTGCGACGCGCAGGGCAAGTGAACTGTTATCAACGATAACGGATCAGCGCTTCCTGTGTAGCCGAAGCCACGAGCCGCCCGTCCTCGGTGAAGATCGAGCCGCGGTTGAAGCCGCGCCCGCCCGAGGCCGAGGGGCTGTCCTGCACATAGAGGTGCCACTTGGAGAAGTCCGACGGGTGGTGGAACCACAGGGCGTGGTCCAGGCTGGCCACCTGCAGGCGGCCGGAATCCCACGAGACCTCGTGCGGGCGCAGCGAGGCGTCCAGCAGGGTCATGTCGGAGGCGTAGGCGAGCGCGCACTGGTTGACCCAGGTCTCCTCGCCCACTGACTGGCGGGCGCGGAACCAACACATGTCGATCGGCGGCAGCTTGCCGACGAAGCCGTGCGGGACCGGCGCGCAGGGGCGCACCTCCACCGGCCAGATGCGGCGGCTCTCCGGTGCGAGGCCCGCCTCGGCGCGCAGCTCTTCCTCGTTCTTCAGCCCCTCCGGCTTGGGCGGCGGCGGCATCTGCAGCTGGTGCTCGAAGCCCGTCTCCGGCACCTGGAACGAGGCGGCCAGATTGAAGATCTGCTTGCCGGCCTGGATCGCCACCACGCGGCGCACCGAGAAGGAACCGCCGTCCCGGGCGCGGTCCACCTGGAACAGAATGGGGATCTTCGGATCGCCCGGCCGGATGAAATAGGAATGCAGCGAGTGGCAGATGCGCCCCTCGATGGTGCGGTAGGCGGCCGAGAGCGCCTGGGCCACCACCTGGCCGCCGTAGATGCGGCGGTTTCGGTCGTCGGGCGGGGTGAAGCCGCGGAACAGGTCGAGGTCGAGCGCCTCGAGGCTGAGGATGTCGACGAGCTCGTTGGACATGGTCAGAACTCCGCCTTGGGCATGTCCTTCAGGCGCGGCAGCACCCTGTCCTTGTCGGACAGGACGGCGTCGCCCGCCTTGACCGGCCAGTCGATGGCGAGGTCGGGATCGTCCCAGGCCACGCCGCCTTCGAGGGTCGGCGCATAGTCGCCGTCGACCTTGTAGGCCAGCATGGTGTCGTCGGTGATCGTGCAATAGCCGTGGGCGAAGCCGCGCGGGATCAGCAGCTGCTCGCCGCCTTCGGCGGTCAGTCGGTGGCCCACCCACCGGCCATAGGTCGCCGAGCCGGGACGCACATCGACCGCCACGTCGTAGATCGCGCCGGCCAGCACGCGCACCAGCTTGGCCTGGGCGTGCGGCGCCTTCTGGAAGTGCAGGCCGCGCACCGTGCCGGCGCGGGCGTTGAAGGCCTGGTTGTCCTGCACGAAGTCGTGGCTGAGGCCGGCCGCCTCCAACGCCTTCTTGCTCCAGGTCTCCGTGAACCAGCCGCGCGCATCGCCATGGCGCTTCGGCGTGATAAGCAGGACCTCGGCAATGGCCAGCGGCGTGAACGTCGTCATGGGACCTCGAAGGGTTTGGAGTGTTGCGAGCGATGGCGCGGGAAGGCGCGAAAGACAAGCCCGCAAAGCCGCAGGTCAGCGTCCTGGTGCTCGCTTATGAGAGCGGCCCGCTGCTGGCCGAATGCCTCGACAGCCTGAAGGCCCAGACCTTCGCCGACCATGAGGTGGTGCTGGTCGATAACGCCTCGACCGATGGCGCGCCCCAGGCCGCCGCCGCCGCGCATCCCGAGGCGGTGTTCGTCGAGGCCGGCGCGAACCTCGGCTTCGCGGCGGGCATGAACCTCGCCGCGCGCCGCGCTGAGGGCCGCTGGCTCGCCCTGCTCAATCCCGATGCGGTGGCCGACCCGGAATGGCTGGCCCGCCTGATGGCGGCGGCGCAAGCCTATCCAGAGGTTCGTTGCTTCACCTCCCGCCAGCTTCTGGCCGAGGACCCCAGCAAGCTGGACGGCCTGGGCGACGCCATGTCGATCTCGGGCTTTCCCTGGCGCGGGGGATATCGCCATGCCGATCCGGGCCCGCTTCCGACCTCGGAGGTGTTCTCCGCCTGCGGTGGGGCGATGATGATCGAGGCGGCCCTGTTCAAGGCCATGGGCGGTTTCGACGAGCGGCTGTTCTGCTACGGCGAGGACGTCGACCTTGGATACCGGCTGCGGCTGGCCGGCGAGCGAACGCTGCTGGTCCCTGACGCGGTGGTGCGCCACCACGGCGGCGCCTCCTCCGGGGGGCCGCGCTCGGACTTCGCCGTCTTCCACGGCACCCGCAACCGGCTGTGGGTCTATGTGAAGGACACTCCGCCCCTGCTCCTGTGGCTCAGCCTGCCGATGCACGTCCTGGCCACGATCACCCTGTTCGCCCGTCACGCCACGCGCGGCGAGCTGGCGGCCCCGATGCGGGGCCTGATCGCCGGGCTGAAGGGTCTGGGTGTCGCGCTCGAGGCCCGCCGCGAGACCCAGCCGAAGCGCAGGGTCGGCTCCTGGGCCATCGCCCGCGCCATGGCCTGGAATCCGCTGGACCTGCTGCTCCGGCGCTGGGTCTTGAAGCGTTTGAAAGCTTGAGGCCCTCCCCCAACGGTGGAGGAAGTGGTGTCGCTATTCGCCCGCCGCGGCCCAGTCGACCAAGCGGGCCATGAAGGCCGCGCCGCGTTCCATCTGACTGAGCTCGACGAATTCGTCCGGCTGGTGGGCCTGGTCGATGGAGCCTGGGCCGCAGATCACTGTGGAGAAGCCGGCGCCCTGGAACTGACCGGCCTCGGCGGCGAAGGCGACCACGCGCGGCGGGCCGTTGTCGCCGGCCAGGCGGCGCGCGAAGGCTTCGGCCACGCCGCCCTCCTCGGGATTCAGGGGCGGGGTGTTGGAGCGGCGCTCCAGCGCCACGCCGCATTCCGGGAACCGCGCCTTGAGGGCGGCGTCCATCTCCCGCACCTCGGCGTAGAATCCGGCCAGGATTTCATCGGGGTCGAGCCCGCCCTGGCAGCGCAGGTCGAACAGGAACGAGCATTCCCGCGCCAGGATGTTGCCGGCGGTGCCGCCGTTCACGACCCCGATGGTCAGGGTCGCGTGCCTGGGCGTGAAGGGCGAGGCGGGGTCGGCCTCCCGCTCCAGCTTCGCCGCCAGGTCGGACAGCGTGGCCATCAGCTTCACCGCCTCCATGATCGCCGAGGCGCCGAGCTGGGTCTGGCTGGAATGGGCCTCGTGGCCGGTGACGGTGACCTTGAAGGTCGAGATGCCCTTGTGGCCGCGCACCGCCTCCATGTTGGTGGGTTCGCCGACCACCACGAGCGCCGGCCGGGGCAACTCGGCGGCGATCACCCTGATCATGTCCGGCGCGCCCAGGCAGCCGATCTCCTCGTCATAGGAGAAGGCAAGATGCACCGGCTTCTTGGGGCTGACCGCCAGGATGTCGGGCGCGGCGGCCAGCGCCAGGGCCAGGAACCCCTTCATGTCGCAGGTCCCGCGCCCAAACAGGCGCGAACCGCGCTGCTCGACCTTGAACGGATCGGAGCTCCAGGCCTGGCCGTCCACCGGCACCACGTCGGTATGGCCCGACAGCACCACGCCGCCCTCGATGGCGGGCCCCAGGGTGGCGATCAGGTTGGTCTTGGTCCCCTCGGCGTTCGGCACGCGACGATGGCCGACGCCGAGATCGTCGAGATAGGCCTCCACCCACTCGATCAGGGCCAGATTGGAAAGACGCGAGGTGGTGTCGAAAGCGATCAGCTTCGACATCAGGTCGAGGGCGCGCGGGGTCAGGTCTTGGGCGGAGGACATGCTCGGCCACCCTAGCCGGCTCCAGTCGGGGGCCCAAGCGCCGCCGCGCTCGGGCCGGCCTACAACGCAAGGGTGAATGCAAGTTCACCATCTGTCTTATCCGGTGCTTCAGCGCGGCCGCTTAGCTTGACCTTGAATGGGAGGGCTCCCTGATGTGGTGGACCAAGGCCCCCGGGCCGGACGACCGTAACAAGCTTAGCGGCCTCGACCTGATCGAGGCCTTCGACGCCTGGCTGACCGTGCGCCTGGAAGAGGCCCACAAGGCGGGCAAGGACCTGGCGTTCTTCGACACCAACCTGCGCCCCGCCGACGGCGGTCGCTTCGTGGGTTGGTCGCACATCCTGCTCGAACCCGGCTGCACGCCGCCGCCGGGCCAGGACTGGACCATCTACCGCCTGCAGACACAGCCGGTCACCCACTAACGGCGCTTCAGCATCTCCAAGGATCCCAGGTCGAGCGCCTGGGCGCAGTGGCGGCGCGCCATGGTCATGAACATGGCGTCGCCCCGCTCGGTCTGCTTTGTGCCGACCGAGGCGAATATGGCGGTGAACACGCCCTGCAGCAGGTAGTGGCGATAGGCCTCCCAGGCCTCGTCCCAGCCGTAGTCGGTGACACCATACCGGCGCAGCGCGTCCAGCCAGCGACGAAGCAGGTCCTGCTCGTGCTTGCGGCGGACTTCTTCGGTCAGGCCGGCGCCGATGAAGTAGCCCACGTCCAGCACGCCGGCCCCGAGGGTCACCGACTGCCAGTCCAGCACGGTGAGCGGCCAGCGTCCGCCCTGCGGCTCGAACAGCATGTTGTCGAGCCGGAAGTCGAGGTGCTGCAGGGTGCGCGGCGCCGGCGGCCCAGCTTGGTAATAGGCGACGATGTTCTCGGAGAAGGTCCGGCAGGCGTCCATGTAGTCGGGCTCGAGCATGCCGCTGTAGCGCACCTCGAAGGCCTGGAAGATCCCGGCGAACATCTGGGCGATGCCGAGCGCGGGGCTTTCGCGATTGAGGAAGGCGACCTCTCCGAGCTTTGGATCAGCCCAGCGCGGGCCGTGCAGGGCCGCGGCCTCGTCCATGGCGGTCTCGGCGTCGGCCAGGGCGCAGCCTGTGAGCTGGTTGCCGCCGCGCGCCGGGCCCATGTCCTCCAGGATCAGGCAGAAGTCGCCGCTCGCCTCGTCGATCTCCGCTCGGTAGGGCTTGGGCGTGCGGATCGCCACGGTCGCCGCGATCTCCTGATAGAAGCGCACCTCGTTCAGATAGAGCCCGAGCCCCGCCCCGGTGGCCCGGCTGGTCGGGTCGGTCGACGGGAACTTGCCGACCACGCTGGCCGGCCCGTCGTTGGCCCGGTCATAGGTCAGGTCGAAACGGACGCTCTCGCCCAGCATGCCGTTCCCGACCTGGGTGCGGGTCAGGCCGATCACCTTGGCCTCGCCGATCGCATTCGACCGGCGCAGGGTCTCGGTCAGGAAGGCCTCGTCGACGGCCTCGGCGGTCGAGACGATCTCGCTCATGCCGCCGCCGACATCAGCGGATGGACATAGACCTCGTTGAGCACGATCCGGTCGCCCTGGAGCACCACCAGGTCGAAGCCGCGCAGGGCGGGCGCCGCCTTCGGGTCGTCGCCCATCACGCAGTACCAGCGCCCGCAGAAGCCGCCTTCGGTCGCCCACACCTCGTCGGGGTCGTAGCGCATGGGCGGCGTCGCGGCGAACAGGCCCGTCAGGTAGGCGCGGAGCGCCTCATGGCCTTCCAGCCCGTGGGGAACCTGCTGGTCCACGTAGCGGCAGTCCGGCGCATAGAAGCCCAGCAGGGCCTCGACGTCCTTGTCGCTCCAGGCCTTCAGCCAGCGGGCGTTGTAGTCGGCGATGTCCATGGCTCAGGTTTTCTCCAGGCCCAGCACGCGGGCGCGGTGTTCGGGGGTGAAAAGCTCGGCCGGCAGCATTTCGGGCCCGGCCATCACCGCGGCGGTGTGAGCCTTGAGGCTCATGTCGGCGGCTCCGGCCTCGTGATAGCGCTTACGCCGCGCCGCGGCGCCGGGCGTGAACTCGGCCTCCAGGGCCGAGGTCAGGGACGCGGCGAACCGCAGCCGGCGCAGGCGCTCGAACCGCTCCTCCGCATAGGGGGCGAAGGCGGCGGGCGACCCGTCGCCGGCCTTGAGGATGTCGCTGACCATCCGCACGTCGCGATAGGTGATCGAAAGGCCCTGGCCGATGATCGGGTCGTTCCAGCCGGCCGCGTCCCCGATCAGCACCGCGCCCCGCGCGTAAGGCGTCACCGTCCAGGCGTCGTTGTTGAAATAGCTCAGTAGCGGTCCCGCCGGGCGCGCCTTGGCGAAGCGGTCGTTGTCCGGCGCGCAGCGCATCTTGAAGGCGTCGAGGAACCGGCGCGGTCCCTCCGGCCCGGCGAAGCGGCGGCGATCCTCGATCGAGAAGCTGCCATAGACCCGGATACGGCCCTGGCCCTGCGGGAAGGTGAGGAACGAGAAGTCGCCCTCCGTGCCGATGGTCTGGCGCGTGGCGTCCCAGTCCTCCATGCCCTCGACCAGCAGGCCGCCGAACATGTGATGTGGCGGGTCCTGCTCCAGGGGGATGGCGAGCGTCTCGCGCACCATCGACGCGCGGCCGTCGGCGCCGACCAGCAGCCGGCCCGTCGCCGTATGCTCGCCCGCCTCGTCGCGCCAGGTGACCTGCGGCGCGTCGCCCGCCAGAACCGCCGTCACCTGCACGCCCCGCCGGGTCACGGCGCCGGCGCGGCCGGCCTCGTCGAACAGGGTCTGGCAGTGGTGCGGGTGGCCGAGGCAGAGCGGCCCCGGCACGTCGGGCGCGAAGATGCCGAGCGGCGTCGGCTCGGCCTCGGACTCCGCGGCCGTACGACTCTCGTCATAGGTCACGTGGGTGGCGATGTGGTGGCCGCCGGCGCCGACCAGCAGGTCGTAGAGCCCGAGCCGCTTGACCTCGGTCACGCCCCAGGGCGCGATCCACTCGCCGCGCACCCGGTCCTCATAGGCCTCGGAGGCCTCCAGCAGCAGCACCTTGGCGCCGTGGCGCGCCATCACCGTCGAGAGGGCAGAGCCCCCGATGCCGCCGCCCACGACGATCAGATCGTAGTCCATGCGCAAATCCTCCCAGACGCTCTCGCGGCGCTTGGAAGCGATCAGATCACTCTTCCCGCTGCGGAAGAAAAGAGGGGATCAGCCTTGTTGGATGTGGCCGGGTCCGGGCAGGACGCCGATCAGCTCGATGCGGAAGATCAGCGTCGAACCCGGCGGGATCTGTCCGGCGCCCTCGTCGCCGTAGCCCAGGCTCGACGGCACGTAGAGAATCCACTCGTCGCCGGGGTGCATGAGCTGCAGGGCCTCGATCCAGCCGGGGATCAGGGCGTCGATCGGCATGGCCGCGGGCACGCCGCGCTCGTAGGACGAATCGAAGACCTGGCCGCTGAGCAGCTTGCCTTCGTAGTTCACCTTGACCTCGTCGCCCTTGTGGGGACGGAGGCCCTCCGGCGGACCCGAGTGGACGACCTTGTACTGCAGGCCCGACGGCAGGACGACGACGCCCGGCTCCTTGGCGTTCTTGGCCAGGAAAGCCTTGCCCGCGTCGATATTGGCGGTGGCGTCGGCGCCCTTCCTCGGACCGCAGGCGACGAGGGCGGAAGCGGCCGCGAGGGCCAGGAAGCTGCGGCGGATCATGTGGGGCTCCATCAGACGGCGCGCGGCGGATAGCCCCGCTCGCGCAGGGCGTCCATGATCTCCTGAGTGTGCTGGGAATCGCGGGTCTCGATCATGATGTCGAACTCCGCGCCCTTGGCGGGTACGTCCAGGGCCAGCCGATTGTGGGCGACCTCGACGATGTTGCCGCCCATCTGGCCGATCAGGGCCGAGACCGTGCCGAGCAGGCCCGGGCGATCGTCGCCGATGATGCGCAGGCTGACCAGCCGCTGGTCGCGGACCAACTCGCGGGTCAGGACCGAGGCCAGTAGGCGGGTGTCGATGTTGCCGCCGGTGATGATCAGCCCGACCTTCTTGCCGCGGAACTTCTCGGGATAGGCGAGCAGCGCCGCCAGCGAGGCCGCGCCGGCCCCCTCGGCCACCGTCTTCTCCACGTTGCAGTACAGGGCGACGGCGCGCTCCAGATAGGGCTCCTCGATGAGCAGCACGTCGTCGATCAACGGCCGGACGATGCCGTAGGTCAGCTCGCCCACCTGCTTGACCGCGATGCCCTCGGCGATGGTGGCGCCGCCTGTCGCGGCCGGGACTCCGCGCATCTTGGCCGTGAAGGACGGGTACATGGCCGGCTCGACGCCAACGATCTTCACGCCGGGGTTCAGCGACTTGGCCGCCGTGGCGCAGCCGGCGATCAGCCCTCCGCCGCCGATCGGGATGGGCAGGACCTCCAGGTCCGGCTGGTCCTCGAACATCTCCAGCGCCACGGTGCCCTGGCCGGCCATAACCTTCAGGTCGTCGAAGGGGTGGACGAAGGTGAGCTCGCGCTCGTCGCAGAGGCGTCTGGCGGTCGCCGCGGCCTCGTCATAGCTGTCGCCGTCCTGCACCACCTCGGCGCCGTGGGCGCGGGTCTGCTGCACCTTCACGAAGGGGGTCGAGCGCGGCATCACGATCGTCACCGGCACGCCCAGGCGCGCGGCGTGGTAGGCCAGGCCCTGGCTATGATTGCCGGCCGAGGCGGCGATCACCCCGCGCTTGGCCTCGTTGTCCGACAGCTGCAGCAAGGTGTTGAGCGCGCCGCGCTCCTTGTAGGCGGCGGTGAACTGCAGGTTCTCGAACTTGACCCAGACCTCGGCGCCGGTGATCTCCGACAGGGTCCGCGAATGGCGCAGCGGCGTACGTTCCACGCGCCCTTTCAGCCGCTCGGCGGCCGCGCGGATATCATCGAGGGTCAGGGTCATGGAAGAAGCCGGCGCTGCAAGGGGACGCCACGTCTAGCGGCGTCGCGCCAGCAGGGCAACGCCGTCAGCTCAAGCTGCGGATCACGTCCAGCCGGCGCATGGCCTTGCCGGGAAGCTCGGAGACCTTGCCGAGCGGCATGGCCTCCAGCGCCGCGCGCACGCCATAGGCCGCCTCGCGCAACAGGGCCGCCGGCGCCGCTGCGCCGCCGACGAAGCCGTAGGTCACCCATTGGCCGGAATTGGCGAGCGAGCGCTTGAACTGGTAGTCGCCCGGCCCAAGGTCGAGCCGCTGATAGGGCGTCTCGTCCATCCATCGCAGGATGTCCTGGAACAACAGCAGGCCCGGCGAATAGCGATCGAAGCGATGATCGTGAGCGATCAGCCAGCCGTGCAGGGTGCGCCGGCCATGGATGTGCAGGTGCGCGGCCGCCAGGTCCTCGCCGAAGTGCAGGGTGAACAGGGTCGCCCCGAAATCCGGGTCGCGGCTCTCGAACAGATCGCCGATGAGTCGCCGCGTCCAGCCGGCCTTGAAGATGTCGGTCTGACCGGTCGACTGGAACTGGGCCGACTTCCAGGCGACCAGTTGGTCGAAGATCGCCTTCGACCGGGAGAAGGCGCTGAATCGAATCTCGCCGACCTCGCGCTCGATCTTGCGCCGCTTCTTGTCGCAGTCCTTCAGCGCGCCGCTGCCCGCCGCCTTGCGCTCCGCGGCGTAGGCCTCGTAGCCGTTCCTCAGATCGACCACATGGATCAGGTCGCGGCCGCGCGCGTACGGCGCGAAGGCGGCCTGGCTCTCCAGCATGCAGGAGAAGTCGTAGCGCTGGACGCCTGCCGCGCGGACCATGGCGCGGGCATCGACCTCGACCCCCGCTTGCGCGATCACGCCCTGATAGTCGCACATGGGCGCGCCGACCGGCAGGGCCGTCATGGCGCCGGCGCGCAGCGGCAGAAAGGCGACGTCGCGACCGTCATGGCGCGCGACGACGACGCGGAAATCATGAGGCCCCTTGCCTTGGGCGCGCTCCACGGCGCGGGCCCATTGCGGCGACAGGAAGGGGCTGTCGAGCACGATGTCGGCGGCCTGCAGCTCGCTCCAGCGCGCGACCCGCTCGGCGGAAAGCTCGCTCGGCCGAAGGACTTCGAGTTCCAAAAGGGCGTTCCCTGCGCCAGTGACGGCCGGGACCTTAAGCGCCAAGTCTTTCGGGGAGATTGAGGCGGGGCCGCCATCGCCATCGCCATTCCCGTTCCCAAGGCGACTCCGGTCCCTAGTCCGCGACGTCGAACTCCGAGACCAGGTGGCCGGCCGCAACCTCCTCCAACTCCGGCACATAGACCTGGGCCAAGGGATCGGCGGAAAGGCGGGAAGGCAGGAATCGCAGGGCGCTGCGAGGATCGAGCGGACTGGGCGGCTCGCCGGCCAGTCGCAGGCGCACGCGGGTGCGCTCGACCGTCGGGTCGGGGATCGGGGCCGCCGAAAGCAGGGCCTTGGTGTAGGGGTGCTGCGGATGGGCGTAGATCCGGTCGCGGTCGGCCTCCTCCATCACCCGGCCGAGATACAGCACCATCACGCGGTGGCTGATCTCGCGGACGACGGCAAGGTCGTGGCTGATGAAGATCATCGCCAGGCCCATCTCGCGTTGCAGGGCGATCAGCAGGTCGATGATCTGGGCGCGAATCGAAACGTCGAGGGCCGAAACCGCCTCGTCGCAGATGACGAGCTTCGGCTTCAGGATCATCGCCCGGGCGATGCCGACCCTCTGGTTCTGGCCTCCGCTGAGCTCATGCGGATAGCGGTTGATGAGTTCCGGCGCGAGGCCGGCGCGCTGCATCATGGACGCCACCTCCGCGTCGCGCTCGCGCCGCGCGAAATCCGGGCGGAAGACGACCAGGGGCTCGGCGATCGAATCGCCGATGGTCATGCGCGGGTCGAGGCTGGCGAGCGGGTCCTGGAAGACGATCTGCAGATCGCGGCGGGCGGAGCGCATGGCCTCGCGGTCGGCATGGGTGATGTCCTGTCCCATCACCGTCACCGAGCCGGCGGTGGGCGGGATGAGGTTCAGCACCGCCCGCGACAGAGTGGACTTGCCGCAGCCGCTCTCGCCGACCACGCCCAGGGTCTCGCCCTCCCGCACCTTGAGGCTGACGCCATCCACCGCGCGCAGGGCGTGCTTGGCGCCCCACGGGCCCTCGCGGACCGGGAACCACACCTTGATGTCCCTGCCCTCGACCACCACCGGCGCGTCGACGGCGACGGGGCCCGGAGTCAGGCGGCCGCCGCGGTCGCGCCGATCCAGGCGCGGGATCGCGTCCAGGAGGGCGCGGGTATAGTCGGAGCGCGGCCTGGCGAAGATGTCGCCGACCGGTCCTTCCTCGACATAGGCGCCGTCCTTCATCACGCAGACCCGGTCGGCGAGCCGGGCGATGACCCCCATGTCGTGGGTGATCAGCACCATGGCTGCGCCCGTCTCGCGCTTCAGCTCCGCCATCAGGTCGAGGATCTCGGCCTGGACGGTGACGTCGAGCGCCGTGGTCGGCTCGTCGGCGATCAAGAGTTCGGGCGAGCAGGCCATGGCCTGGGCGATCATCACCCGCTGACGCATGCCGCCGCTGAGTTCGTGCGGATACTGGCCGAGACGGCGCGCGGCGTCCGGCACCCGCACCTGCTCCAGCCAGCGCTTGGCCTCCGCCTGGGCCTTGTCGTGCGAATAGCCCAGGTGCAGGCGCAGCGGCTCGGCGATCTGCTCGCCGATCTTCACGTGGGGGGTCAGGGCGGTCAGCGGGTCCTGGAAGATCATGGTCATCTTCGACCCCCTGACCTTGTTCAGGGCCGCCGGCTTCAGGCCCAGCAGCTCCTGGCCCTGGAACTTCACCGAGCCGGAAGCGCGGCCGTTGCGGGCGAGCAGGCCCATGGCGGCCATGAAGGTCTGGCTCTTGCCCGAGCCGCTCTCGCCGACCACGCCCAGCGTCTCGCCCCGCGGGATGGCGAGGTCGATGCCGCGAACGGCGTGGACGGCCCCGTCATGGGTGTCGAATTCGACGGTCAGGTTTTGCAGGCACAGGACGGCGGCGGGAGCGTCAGCCAAGGCGACCTCGAAAACGATGCGACGGCGGCGAGCTTAGACCGGCGGCGACGCTTTGCGAAAGCGCATGCCTTCGCCCGGCCCTGCGCTATAAGACCGCCCCGTGACCCAGCTTTCCGACGACATCGGGGCCGACATCCCGCGCCGGCCCGCCCTGTTCCTCGACCGCGACGGCGTGCTGAACGAGGACCCCGGCTATGTGCATCGCTGGGAGGACTTCCACTGGATCGAAGGCGCCCGTGAGGCGGTGGCGGCGTTCAACGCGGCCGGCTGGTGGGTGTTCGTGGTGACCAACCAGTCGGGGGTGGGCCGCGGCTACTACACCGAGGCCGACGTGAAGGCGCTGCACGGCAAGATGAGCGAGAGCCTCGCCGAGGTCGGCGCCCGCATCGACGCCTTCTACTACTGCCCGCAGCATCCCGAGGCGGCCGAGGCGGCCTACCGCCATCCCGACCCGCCGGACCGCAAGCCCAACCCCGGCATGCTGCTGCGCGCCATGGCCGACTGGCCGGTGGACCGTGAGCGCTCCCTGATGATCGGCGACAAGGACGGCGACATCGAAGCCGGCCGCCGGGCGGGCGTGCGGGCGATGAAGTTCGAGGGCGGGAACCTGCTGGCCTTCCTCGCGTCGGAGCTGGTCAGCTCGCCTGGTTGATCTGGGCGCGCTGGACCGAGGCGCGGACCACCGGGATCTCGTCGTCCGCGAGCGGCTTCATCCGCACCTTCCGCGCCAGGGCGGCCTCGATATAGGGCGCGAGCGTGGCGGCCTTCTTGGCTTCGCGCTCGGCCACTTCGGCCTTGAACTCGCCCATCACCTCGGCGGCGAACAGTTCCAGGCTCTCGCAGATATGGGCGTGCTGGTTGCGGCCGGCCTGCTGCAGGAAGATCACCTGGTCGACGCCAGCGGCCTGGAAGGCGCGGATGTGGTCGCGGATGTCGTCGGGGGTGCCGATGCCGTTGGCGTTGCGCTCGGCCATCTTGAGCGCCGCGATCAGCTCCTCGTCGCGGTCGCCGCGGGCCTTCTGGAAATCGGCGAACAGGGTCGAGCGGCCGGGCACCACGTCGTGGGCGACCAGGGCGTTCACCGCGTAGCCGAAGAACTCGAAGCCCTCCTGGCCGCGCCGGATGGCCTCGGCCCTGTCATGGTGGACCGAGAAGTTGGAGACCATGGCGATGTTGGCGTTCACGCCGTGGCCCAGCGGCACGCACTGCTCGGACATGATGATGCCGTAGTAGATCTCGGCCCAGCTGCGCGCCTCGTCGGGGTCGACGAAGGAGAAGGCCAGCGCGCCCAGGCCGTTGGCGGCGGCGACCCGGATGGTGTCGCGGTTGGTGCAGGCCATCCACATGGGCGGGTGCGGCTTCTGGACCGGCTTCGGCACCACGTTGCGGCACGGGAATGAGAAGCTCTTGCCCTCGTAGCCGGGGTAGGGGTCCATCACCATCATGTTGGCGATCTGCTCGGCGGCCTCCAGCGCCATGGCCCGCTTCTCCCTGGCGGGGATGCCGAAGCCGCCCAGCTCCAGCCGCGTCGCCCCCTCGCCGATGCCGAAGTCGAGCCGGCCCTTCGAGATGATGTCGAG
>CAMFIW010000014.1 GCA_945952355.1 uncultured Phenylobacterium sp.
ACACACTGCATATCGTCGGCAGCGTCAGATGTGTATAAGAGACAGCCCCCACGGCCCCACCCGCGAGCGGCAAGCCCGGAGCCCCGCATCAGGATTCCGCCAAGAAGATCGCCTGCGAAAAGGTCTGGGCCGCCCAGAAGGTGCGGCACGGCTCCCACGCGGCCTTCGTGGCCGCCTGCGTGGCGAAGGGCTAGGCGATGGCGCGCGGCGCAGTCAAAGTCTTGGTCCATCTCCGGGGAGTTCGATGAGCCGCCGCATCCTGCTGGTCGAGGACGACGCCGACACGGCCGACTACATCCTGAAGGGCCTGCGCGAGGCGGGCTTCACGGCCGAGCACGTCGCCGACGGGCGCGATGGCCTTTACATGGCCAGCAGTTCGGACTTCGACGCCATCGTGATGGACCGGATGGTGCCGGGCATGGACGGGCTGTCGGTGACGAAGGCGGTGCGCGCGGCCGGGGTGGAGACGCCGATCCTGATCCTTAGCGCCCTGGCGCACCTCGACGAGCGGGTGAACGGCCTGCGCGCCGGGGCCGACGACTACCTGACGAAGCCGTTCGGGTTCTCCGAGCTGGCGGCGCGGCTGGAGAACCTGATGCGGCGCGGGGCGGGCAAGAGCGTCGAGACCCAGCTCGGTTGCGGCGACCTGGCGCTGGACCTGCTGTCGCGGCGCGTCACCCGCGCGGGCCGGTCCCTGGACCTCCTGCCGCGCGAACTGAAGCTACTGGAATACTTCCTGCGCCACCGCGATCGGGTGGTGACCCGCACCATGCTGCTGGAAGAGGTCTGGGACTATCGGTTCGACCCGCACACCAGCCTGATCGACACCCACATCAGCCGCCTGCGCAAGAAGATCGACGAGGGCTTCGAAAAGCCCCTGCTGCACACGGTGCGGGGCTCCGGCTACCGGCTCTCGGAGGCGCCTTGATCCGCCGCCCGTCGCTGCGTGGCGCGCGCCCCGCGACCCTGGCCCTGGTGGTCGCCGGGGCGGTCGCCGCGGTGCTGGCCGTGGGCCTGCTGGCCGTCGACGTCGCGGGCGAGCGGATCATCGCCGCCCGCCAGCACCTCGTGGCGGAAACGGCGCGGGACTATTTCGTCGCCTTTGCCCACCAAGAGGGGCTCGAGGCCATGGCCCGCGCCCTGGACCACCGGGCGCGCACGGAGCACGGCGCCTTCGAATACGCGGTGTTCGACAACGACGGCCAAAGGATCGGAGGGTCGACCCTGCTCACCGCCGAGGCCCTGCCCGCGCCGGGCTACGGCGTCCGCGTCATCGGCGGCGCCGACTACGAGGTCCTTGTCCAGCCCATGTCCGTCGGCGGGACCCTGGTGATCTACGAGAACCTCGCCGACCGCCGCGGCTTCCATGCGGCGATCCTGGCGGCGGTCGGCACCACCCTGCTGGTCAGCCTGGCGATCGTCGCGGCCGTCGCCCTGTGGCTGGGCGGCCTGCTGGTGCGCCGGGCGCACGGCATCGCCGACGCCGCCGAGAAGATCGCGGCTGGCGACCTCTCCGCCCGCGCCCCGGTGGCCGGGGTGGACGACGTGTTCGACGAACTGGCGGTGGCCATCAAGGCCATGCTGTCGCGGATCGAGGAGCTGATGACCGGAATGCGGACGGTCACCGACAGCCTGGCTCACGACCTGAGATCGCCGCTCACCCGGATGCGGGGAGCGCTGAGCCGCGCTCAAGAGGAGGGACTTTCGCCGGAGGAGCGGCTGGGCCTGATCGCCGAGGCCCAGGCCCAGAACGAGCAGGTGCTGGCCACCTTCGCCGCGCTGCTGGACATCGCCCGCGCCGAGTCGGGCCTGTCGCGCGCCATGATGGCGCCGCTGGATCTTGCCGAACTGGTGGCCGATCTGGGCGACCTGTTCGAGCCGGTGGTCGAGGACGCCGGCCAGCGGCTGGTCGTCTCCGTCCCGGAGGGATCGGCGGCCTTCAACGGGCACGAGCTGTTGCTGCGCCAGGCGATAGGCAACCTGCTACACAACGCCGCCCGGTACGCCGGCGAGGGGGCGACCATCACCCTGGGGCTCGAACGGGCCGAAGGCGAGTTCGACCTGATCGTCGCCGACACCGGCCCCGGCGTTCCGGCCGAACAGCGCGGGCGGGTGGTGGAGCGGTTCGTGCGCCTGGACGAGGCGCGTTCAAGCCCGGGCTCAGGCCTGGGCCTGGCCATCGCCGCGGCCTGCGCCAAGCTGCACGGCGGGCGGCTGGTGCTGGAGGACAACCATCCGGGCCTGCGGGCGGTGCTGCGCCTGCCGGCGGCCGGCCTCAGCTGAAGCGGCGGGGGATCTCGTCGTGGCGCGTGACGGATACGACGGTCTCGCCGTTCTTCAAGGCGACAAGGCGGTCCTCGACGTGGAAATGGGAGGCGGTGGAGGTCATGGCGATCTCGACCCGCACTTCGCAGTCCCAGTCGCCGCGCCGATAGCGGCTGTGCTGGCGCACCCGCCAGACGCAGCTTTGGCGGTCTCGCGGATCGTAGGTCAGCGTCATGTCGGGACCGCCGCCCGACATCTCCAGGCTGGTGGCTTGGACGGTGGAGGCGCTGTCGGCCCAGCCGCCCTGAATGGTGACGAAGCCCCGTGGCGTCTCGTCGATGCGCAGTGTCGGGTCGCCGCGCGAGAAGCCGGGATGGGTCTCTTCAAGGCCGAACGGCGCCTCCGCGGCGGGGATCGGGCGCACCGGTAGGTCGAGCGTGCAGCCGGCCAGGTCGAAGGTCAGGGTCGGCGCCTCGGGCAATGGCCAGACCAGGGGCCAGAGGCTTTCCGACAGCGACAGGCGCAGGGTGGAGCCCGGCTTGAAGCGGTGGGCGATCGGCTGCAGCTCGACCGTCGCCTCGTAGGTCTGGCCGGGCGTCAGGGGCCTGGGCTCGGCGGTGGAACCGTCGCGGAAGGCGAGGTTCAGCAGGCCGTAGGAAACCAGCCAGGCGTGGCCCTGGGCGTCCACCTCGACGAGCCGGGCGGCGACGGCCGCGGCGGGCTTGTCGCTGCGCAGCCGAAGCGCCAGGCGCGGGAGGCCGACGACCTCCAGGGGCGCTGTGACGGGAAGCTCGAAAGCCAGGGACCGGGCGTCGTCCGCCGCCTGGTCGCGGGGGAGTTCGGCCGGGGCGTAGGGGATCCATTCGGGCATGCCGAGCCCGACCGCGCCGTCCTGGCGATAGCTGAGCCCACCGCCGACCGGCGTGTCCGACAGGGCGCCGGGCGCGAGATGGAGGCGCCTTGTGCGGACGCTCGGGTCCGGCCAGCGGGACGCGGCGGCCCAACGGCCGGGGATGTCGCCCATGCCAGTCTGGGCCGGCGTCGCATAGGCGATGAAGTAGCGGACGGCGGGGGCGTCCATGACCCCGTTGGCTTCGCCGACCAGCCAGTGGCGCCACCAGCGGCCCTCCTCGGCCGCCCAGTCGACGCCGGGGCCGGGCTGGGCGAGGTCGGGATAGATGTGGCCCCAGGGTCCGATCAGGGCCTTGGTCGGCGCGGCCAGGCCGCGCAGCAGGCGGTCGGCCGACTGGGCGTAGGCGTCGGTCCAGCCGTCGACCACATAGGTCGGGCAGGCGATGGCGGTCGGGTCCAGGCCCACCGAGCCGTGGCGCCAATAGGCGTCGTTGGCGTCATGCCGCAGCCAGCGCGCGGCGATGGAGGGCGTCGCCGCAAGGCGGGCGCGCCACAGGCTCTCCCAACGGTCGCCGACAATCTGCGGATCGGGCGGCGCGCTCATCACCATCTCGAACCCGACCGCCCATTTGAGATTGGTGAGGCCGGGCATGCCGCCGACATAGTGGGCGTCGTTGGCGAAGCGCATGTCGGTGGCGCACATGGGCGCGATCGCCTTGAGGGCCGGCGGCCGGCGCGCCGCGACCTGGAGGGCGGAGAAACCGCCCCAGGAGATGCCGCGCATCCCCACCGCGCCGTTGCACCAGGGCTGGGCCGCCAGCCAGGCGATGATGTCCTCGCCGTCCCGCTGTTCGCTCTCCAGGTACTCGTCGGTCAGGACGCCCTCGGAGGCGCCGGAGCCGCGGATGTCGACGCGGGCGAAGGCGATTCCCTGGGCGGCCAGGGTCTGGCCCCAGCGGTCGTCGAGGACGCGATAGCGGTCGAAGGTGCGGTAGGGGATGTATTCCAGCACCACCGGGCAGCGGCCGCCGGCTGGCCCCTTCGGCAGCCACAGGCGCGCGGCGAGCTTCAGGCCGTCCCGGGTCGGGATCCAGACCGGTTCGCGCACCTCGACGGCCATGCGGGCCGGCGCCGGCGCGGGCCCCGCAGCGGCCGCGGTTCCGACGAACAGGGGCGTGGTCAGGCCGGCCAGCAGCGTGCGGCGTCTCGGTCTCAGCATCACTCCTCCCATCGGCCGCGGCGTTTCCCGCAGGCGCCGGGATACCTATCGCCTGAAATCCGGCTAGGCTCGCGCCGAAATTGGTTCAGCGGGGGAGATTCTCATGCGGCTTTCACGGCGTGGGTTCGGGCTTGGGATGGCGGGCGTGGCGGTGGCCGGCGCGGCGCGGGCGGCGGCGCCCAAGGCCGGTGGCGGCGACGCGGCCCTGACCGCCTTCCTCGACGCGGCCTTCGAGCAGGAGCTGGCCCAGGATCCGGAGCAGCAGTCCTATATCGGCCGCAAGACCGCCTATGACCGGCTGACCGACCGCAGCGAGGCGGGGAAGGCGGCGCGCCTGGCCTGGCGGCGCAAGAGCGTGGCCGAGATGAAGCGGCGGTTCGATCCGGCCAAGCTCGGCGAGGAGGCTCGGGTGTCGTTCGACATCTGGGCGCTGGAGCTCGGCCGCGCCGAGGAGGCCTATCGCTGGCGCGACCACGTCTATGTGTTCGACCGCAGCGGCGACCACACCGGCCTGCCGAACTTCATGATCAACATCCACCGCGTCGACACGCCGGCCGACATGGAGGCCTATGTGGCGCGGCTGGCGCAGATCGGTCCGGCGTTGGACGTCGACCTCGGCACGGCCAGGCGGGCGGCGGCGGCCGGGGTGCGGATGCCGCGCTTCTCCTACGAGCAGTCGCGGACCGAGGTGAAGCGGGTGACGACCGGGGCGCCGTTCGACGGCGGGGCCGACTGCGCCCTGTTCGCCGACGCCAAGGAGAAGGTCGCCGCGCTGAAGGCGGCCGGCAAGATCGACGACGCCAAGGCCGCGGCCCTGGTCGCCGCGGCGTCCGCCGCGATGACCGGCAAGATGAAGCCCGCCTACGACCGGCTGGACGCGTGGCTGGCGGAGGACATGGCCCACGCCTCGGCCCAGCCGCAGGGGGCCGGCGCCCTGCCGAACGGCCAGGCCTTCTACGCCGCGATGCTGCGCCAGCAGACCACCACGGACATGGGCGCCGAGGAGATCCACGCCCTGGGTCTGGCCGAGGTGAAGCGCATCCGCGCCGAGATGGAGGCGCTGAAGGCCAAGATCGGCTTCGCCGGGACGCTGGAGGACTTCTTCGTCTTCATGCGCACCGACGACCGCTTCTATGTGAGCAACGACGATGCGGGCCGGGCGAAGTACCTGGACCTGGCGCGGGGCTATCTGGCCGGGATGAAGGCGCGGCTGCCGGAGTTCTTCGGGCGGCTGCCGAAGACCGACCTGGTGGTGAAGCGGGTCGAGCCCTATCGGGAAGAGCCGGGCGGGGCGGCGCACTACAGCTCCGGCGCCGCGGACGGCTCGCGGCCGGGGACCTTCTATGTCCACCTGGCCGACACGCGGGCGACCCCGCTCTACGAGATCGAGGGCACGGCCTATCACGAGGGCTGGCCGGGGCATCACCTGCAGATCTCGCTGGCCCAGGAGATGACCGGCCAGCCGGTGTTCCGCACCCAGTACAACTACGGCGCCTATGCCGAGGGCTGGGGGCTCTATGTGGAGCGGATGGCCAAGGAGGAGGGGTTCTATGTCGACCCCTACAGCGACTTCGGCCGGCTGGGCCGCGAGATCTGGCGGGCGATCCGGCTGGTGGTCGACACGGGTATCCACGCCAAGGGCTGGAGCGAAGAGCAGGCCTTCGCCTTCTACACCGCCAATTCGCCGCAGCCGGTGGGCAAGATCCGCTCGGAGATCCGCCGCTATTTCGTCAATCCGGGCCAGGCCTGCGCCTACAAGGTCGGCATGGTGAAGATCCTGGCCCTGCGGGAAGAGGCCAAGACCGAGCTCGGCGCCCGCTACGACAAGCGCGCCTTCCACGACGTGGTGCTGGGCGCGGGCGGCCTGCCCCTGCCGGTGCTCGAGGTCCGCGTGCGCCGCTGGATCAAGGCCCAGGCGGCCTGAGCGCGCGCAGCTAGAGCAGGCCCGGGAACTGGCCGCCGTCCAGGAGGATGTTCTGGCCGGTGACGTAGCCGGCGCGGGCTCCGCAGAGGAAGGCGCACATGTCGCCGAACTCGGCCGGGTCGCCGAAGCGGCGGGCTGGGATCTGGGCCATGGAGCGCTCGCGCAGGGTCTCGACGTCGCCGTCGGAGGCCTGGGCGAAGCGGGCGTGGTTGGAGCGCAGGCGGTCGGTGTCGAACTGGCCGGGCAGGACATTGTTGAGCGTGACATTGTGGCGGGCCACGTCGCGGGCGAGGCCGCCGACGAAGCCCGTGAGACCGGCGCGGGCGCCGTTGGAGAGGCCGAGGATCGCCGCGGGCTGCTTGACCATGTGGCTGGTGATGTTCACCACCCGGCCGAACCTGCGTTCGATCATGCCGTCGAGGGTCGCCTGGATCAGGAAGATGGCCGACAGCATGTTGGCGTCGATCGCCTTCATCCAGTCGTCGCGCGACCAGGCGCGGAAGTCGCCGGGCGGCGGGCCGCCGGCGTTGTTGACCAGGATGTCGGGCGCCGGACATGCGGCCAGCAGCGCGGCGCGGCCGGCCTCGGTGGCGACGTCGGCGGAGATGGGTAGGATTTCAGCGCCGGTCTCGTCGGCGATCTCGTCGGCGGCGCTTCGCAGGCGCTCGGGATCGCGCGCGGCGATGACCACGCGGACGCCCTCGCGCGCCAGGGCGAGGGCGGTGGCGCGACCGAGGCCCGCGCTGCCGCCGCAGACGATGGCCGTGCGGCCGCTGATGCCGAGATCCATGGAGTTCTCCTGAGGTTAGTGCGGTCGCTTGTGGCCCCAGCTCGAAGGCTTGTCGTGGCGGGCGACCCGCCAGGTGGCCTCGTCGACCTCCAGGGCGCCGTAGCCGAACTCCACCTCGAAGCCGCCGGGGGTGCGGGCGTAGAAGGAAACCATCTGGTCGTTGGTGTGCCGGCCCAGGCTGGCGGTGATCGGCGCCCGAGCGGCCTCGGCGCGCTCCAGGGCGAAGCCCACCGCGTCGAGGGTCGGGACCTGGACCATGAAGTGGTGCAGCCGGCGCGGCAGGGGCACGGGCATCAGCGCCAGGGTGTGGTGGCGCGGATTGCAGTGGAAGAACTCCATCTCGAAGCCGAACTGCGGGCCCGCGCCCATGCGGATGATGTCGGACAGGCGGAAGCCCAGCAGGTCCTGGTAGAAGGCCCGCGCGGCGGCCATGTCCCGGGTGGCCAGGACCACGTGGCCGAGACCCTGGGCCCCGGTGACGAAGGCGTCGACCCCGGCCGGCGAGGCGAAGGGGATCTCGGTGCGCAGGGTCGGGCCGTAATAGATCTCGACCGCCAGGCCGTCGGGATCGCGGCAGGCGATCAGGCCGGTGACGGCGCGCTCGGCCAGCAGGTTGGCGTCGCCTTCGGTCACGCCCACGCCGGCCTCGGCGAGGCGGGCGCCCAGGGCGCCGAGTTCGGCCGCGCCGGCGACCTCGAAGCCGACGAAGCTCAGGTCGTCGGCCTCGCCCGCCTCGACGGCGATCCGCCAGGCCATGTCGTCGAGCCGGAATCGGCCGTCGGCCTCGCCGGGCATCAGGCCCAGGACGCCGGTGGCGAAGGCCGCGAAGGCGGCGGGATCCTTCACGCTGAAGCCGAGATAGCCGAGGGACTCGACGCTCATGGCGCTTCCTTTCTCTGACGGGGCGCAGACGAGGTGCGGGCGCGGGCCGGGCGGTCCTCGCGCGGTGTGCGGCGGCGGCGCCAGCGGGCGGGCGTCTCGCCGAATTCGCGCTGGAAGGCGCGTACGAAGGCGGCGGAGGAAGAGTATCCGGCCTCCTCGGCGGCGGCCTCGACGCTGAGCGGGGTCGAGGCGATGCGCCGGGCGATGGCGGCCAGGCGCAGGCGGGAGATGATCCGGGCCGGGGTCTGGCCGGTGACCAGCTTGAACTCCTCGGCGAAGCGGGTGCGCGACATGCCGGCCGCCTTGGCGAGGTCGGCCAGGGTCCAAGGCCGGTCGGGCGCGCGTAGGAAGGCGTTGATCGACTGGATCAGGCGCGGGTGCGGCGGCTCCTGCGGCGCCTCGCGCGGGGCCAGGCGGTCGGAGAAGGTCCGGCGGCTGAAATTAATCGCCATGGTCTCGGCCAGACGCCGGATCACCAGATTGCGATCGATCTCGGCGTCGTCGGCGTACTCGTCCTCCAGCATCTCCACCGCCCGCCAGAGGCGGCGAGACAGGTCCGGGTGCTGGTCGCGCCCGACGAAGGTGGGGCCCATGACGAGGGAGCCTAGGGCGAGGGCCTCGCTGGGGGCGACGCCCAGCACGAGATCGAGCTCGCCACCGGGATCGGGGGCGGTCATCGGGCGCTGGTCGAAGCGCCCGATGGCGGCGGCCGGCGGCGCGGGCTCCAGGCTGCGGAACAAGTGGGGCGCGAGGCCGCTGACCGCGACGGCGTCGCCGGGCCCGAGGACCAGCGAGGTGCTGAGCGGAAAGTCGCTCTCCAGCCTCACGCGGCCCCGGCGGACCATGAAGCAGTAGGAGAAGTTGCCGGGCTCCAGCGCCTTGGCGAAGGCGCCGCCGGCCTGGGCGCGGACGAAATAGACCCCGTCCATGCGGACGTCGTGCCGGGGCAGATCGTCCAGGCTGGAGGCCATCAGCCGCTCCCGTACTTCGCGGCAAGCCCGCCGCCCGCGTTCGTGCGGCCGATGCCGCGCACGGCGATGCCGGTGTCGAGCTTGAGCACCCCGCCGGTGGCGGGGCGAGCATCGCGGCGCGAGGCCAGGAAGACGTAGCCGCCGGCGTATTCGGCCGGCGTGGGCACGAAGCCCAGCGGCATGGCGGGGCCGGCCGTCCTGGAGAGCTCGATGCTGGAGATCGCCTTGTCGGCCAGGCCGAGCGCGTCGGGGCCGCGCAGGTCGGTCTCGATGGGGCCGGGGGCGACGCCGTTCACGCGAACGACCGGGGCGAACTCGTAGGCGAGCTGGCGGATCAGCCCGACGACGGCGTGCTTGGAGGCGGTGTAGAGCGGGCCACCGCCGGCCGGGTCGAAACCGGCGTTGGAGACGGTGAAGATCAGGGCGCCCGAGGTGCGCGCCAGGGCTGGCAGGGACGCCTTGGCGAGGTGCAGCCCGCCCTTCACGTTGACGTGGAACAGCTCATCGAAGGCCGCGTCGAGTTGCGCGGCGGGCAGGGCGTCGAGGCTGGTCGAATAGTCCCAGATGCCGGCGTTGGCGATGGCGCAGTCCAGACGGCCGAACCGGCCGGTCGCGGCTTCGACCGCGCGGACGTTGTCGGCGAGGGCGCGGACGTCGCCACCGACAGCCAGCAGCCGATCCGGCGTGGCGGCGACCCGGTCGGCCAGGCGCTCGGGCGTGCGGTCGAGCACCACCACACGGGCGCCCTCCTCCAGGAAGCGGGCGACGATCGCGGCCCCGAGGCCCGAGGCCCCGCCGGTGATGAGGGCGACCTGCCCGTCGAGCGCGCCCATCAGAAGATCGTGCTCATATTGGTGGCCAAGATGATGGTCTGGTCGAGGAACAGGTGGCGGCTGGCGATGCGCAGGCCGTCGGGCGTGCGGCGCAGGACGTCGACGCGGCGGCCGACCCAGTTGTCGATGTCGCGCTCCAGGCGCGACCGATAGAGATGGAAACATGCCTCGACGGTGACCTCGTCGCCGGCCGTCTCCAGGATGCGGACATTGGAGACGAAGTGGCGCGAGCGCGAGGGCGGGTCCTCCGACCAGGCCGAGCCCGCTTCCAGCTTCCTGACCCGCATTTCCAGCATCTCGCGGTCGTCGTCGAAATAGGCCATGTCGCCGAGCCGGGTGAACTCGCGGTCGAGCTCGGCGCTGGTCATGGTCCGGCGGATCGGCATCCAGTAGTGGACGTCGTCGGCCAGCAGGGCGAGCCAGTCGCGATAGCGGCGGGCGTCGAGCAGGGCGGCCTCCGCATAGAGGAACTGCTCGACCTCGTGCTGCAGCAGCATCCGGTCGAGAGCGGCGGCGTCCGGCCGCGATCGGTCCAGGGTCGCCATCAGACCGTCCCCAGGGGAGGCCGCGAGTGGTTGGCCTCGAGCTCCGCCCAGTCGGCGGCGGCCATCCATTCCGTCCAGGCGCGATAGAGCCAGCGCTGGCCGTGTTCGCCGATCACCGATTCTACATAGGCGCCGGACCCGTCGCCGGCCGGCCTGGCCTCGTCGTGGCCCAGGCCCATGGAGATGTGGTGGCCAAGGCGCCGACTGACCGCGCCGTGCGAGGCGCGCGTGCTCTGGCTCCAGTTCTCGCCGTCGTCCTGTTCCAGCAGGCCGGCAGGGCCGAAGACGTGGGCGGCCTGGCGGACGACGCGGCGGCGGAACTCGGCCGGCGCGCCCTTGGGGACGAAGGTGTACCACCAGAGCTCGGTGTGGTTCGGCCCGCGCGGCAGGCGAAGGCACATCTGCAGGCCGCCGAGCGTGATCCAGAGATTGGGGAAGATGTTGGGGTGGCCCATGCTGCGCACGCCGGTCGGTCCCATCAGCTCGACCGCGGCCCTGGGCCGGATGCGCAGGCCCGTGTCGGCCTGAGCGCGCGAGGCGGCCTCGCGCTCGGCGTCGCTCATGCCGTCGATCTGGGCCTGCAGTTCTTTGGGAATGCCGGGGCCGCCGATGGCGTGGCCGTATTCGCCCAGCATCACCATCTGGTTCTTGGGATGCAGAATGCGGGCGATGTCGAGGAAGCCCGCCGTGTTGGCCGATCCGTGGCTGTAGGGCACGTGGTACCAGTCGAACAGGTTGTCGACGGCGATCTTCCAGTTGCAGGCGATGACGTTCTTCTGGATGCCGTCGACCACCTCGACCTCGCCGTGGGCGCAGATCATGCCCAGGCCCGTGCGGCCGACGTCGCCCAGATAGTCGCGCAGGCGCGGCGCTTCGGGATCGAGGGTGGCGAACCAGAAGCCGAGATAGTTCTCGGCGCGGGCCTTGTGCAGGCCCAGGCGGGTGCGGTCGAGATCGTCGCGGTAGTAGGCCTTCTGCCCGGGCACGCCGATCAGCTTGCCGTCCAGGGCGTAGTTCCAGCCGTGATAGCTGCAGACGAACGATTTGGCCCGGCCCTGCTCGGCCCGGCAGAGCGCATTGCCCCGGTGGCGGCAGGTGTTGAGGAGGACATGGACCTGGCCCTCCTCGTCGCGAGCGCAGATGACCTGGTCCTCGCCGATGTAGTTGACCACGTAGTCGCCCGGCTCGGGGATCTGGCTGTCATGGCAAATGAAGTTCCAGCCTCGGGCGAAGATGCGCTCCATCTCCAGCCGGTAGAGCGCCTCGTCGGCGAGGACGCGCCGGTCCAGGGTTCCGGTGGAAGGGTCGAACAGGGACAGGATCCCGGCCCTGTCCCACGCCTGTTGGGTCTGCGCGCCGTCGGCCATGCGCGGGTCCTCCTCGTTGGAAGTTCTGCTGCTTCCGATGGGGAACCCTAGCTCAGCGGTCGGGGACGCAAGAGCCCCGATCGTTCGTGAAAATTGACAATTCGTCCGTAGCGGCGCGCACGCCGGGGCCGCGACGCCTGCGCCAATTGCGCGCGGGACATGGAGTTTCGTCGCGCTGTCGTGCAAAGGCCGCATTTCGTGGCATAAAACGCCCCGTCGGCTCCCGGCCGGCGCCATCCATCCCGTTCGATGAGGCAAACCCAGGCGATGGCCTTCGCGCGCTGCATCCTTTCCACCTTCGCCGCCGCCGCGGCCCTGGCGCTTTCCGCCCCGGCCCTGGCCGCCAATCCCGCGCCGCCGCAGCAGCGGATCGAGGTCGGCCACATGATGGGCCGCTGGTACGAGGTGGCTCGGCTCCCCAACAAGACCCAGCACGACTGCCAGGCCGGCACCTCGGACTGGGCGAAAGCGGAAGACGGCTTCGCGGTGGTGCAGACCTGCCATCGCGGCTCGGTGAGCGCGCCGGCCACCGAGTGGAAGGCCAAGGCCAAGGTGATCGACTCCTCGACCAACGCCCGCTTCAAGATGACCTTCTTCGGCGGACTGCTGTCGCAAGAATACTGGGTGCTGGACAGCCGCCCGGACCAAGGCTGGCTGATTCTTGCGACGCCGGGCGGCCACTTCCTATGGCTGATGTCCCAGAAGCCGAACCTGCCGACCCCGATCAAGAACCAGGCGATCGCCCGCATCCGCCAGCTCGGCTACGACGTGGCGGCGCTGGAGTTCCCACAGCCGGCGCGGAACTGACGGGGCCACCCACCACCGCATTCGACCCTTGCGCTGGGAACGAAGCCGGAACATGGTTCGGGGCATGGACGTTCCGATCCTTTCGCGGCCGGAGATCACGACCGCCGTCACGCGCGGCGCGGCGCGGCTGCTGGCCGACCTGGGCTATGCGCCCCTGGCCGAGGTGACCCTGCCCAACGGGCGGCGCGCCGACCTGATGGCTCTGTCGGCGCGAGGCGAGCTGATCATCATCGAGGTGAAGTCCGGGCTGGAGGACTTCAGGGTGGACCGCAAATGGCATGAGTACGCGCCCTATTGCGACAGGTTCGCCTTCGCCGTGGCGCCGGAGTTCCCGCGCGAGATCCTGCCGGGGGAGCCGGGCCTGATGGTCTGCGACGGGTTCGGCGGGGCGGTGCTGCGCGAGGCGCCGCATGCGCCCCTGGCGGGCTCGCGGCGCAAGGCGCTGATGATCGCGTTCGGGCGGTTGGCCGCGCTCCGGGCCAGCGGCGTCGCGGCGGGCGTGCTGGAGGTCTAGGGCCGGAGTTCCTCTCCCGCCGGGGGAGGAACTCGGAGGGTCAGCGCGGCGCGCGCTTGGCGAGGATCCGCTGGAGCGTGCGGCGGTGCATGTTGAGGCGCCGCGCGGTCTCCGAGACGTTGTGGCCGCAGAGCTCGTAGACCCGCTGGATGTGCTCCCAGCGCACCCGGTCCGCGCTCATGGGGTTTTCCGGAGGTGCGGGGTTCTCGTCGGCGCGGGCCAGCAGCGCGCGGGCCACGTCGTCGGCGTCGGCGGGCTTGGACAGGTAGTCGATGGCCCCAGACTTCACCGCCGCCACGGCCGTGGCGATGTTGCCGTAACCGGTGAGCATGATGATCTTGGCGTCGGGCCGCGCGTCGCGGACCGCCTCCACCACCTTCAGGCCGGTGCCGTCTTCCAGCCGCATGTCGAGCACGGCGTAGGCCGGGGGCGCGGTGCGCACGGCGGCCAGGGCCTCGCCCACGCTGCCCACCAGGGTGGTCTCGAACCCGCGCTGCTCCAAGGCGCGACCGAGCCGCGTTCGAAGCGGGGCGTCATCGTCCAGGACCAGCAGGCTCTTGTCCGGCAGGGCGGCGATATCGGCGGAGAGATCAGTCATCAGCAACCTCCGATAGAGGCGTTCGGCTCATGCGCTCTGTGCGGCATCATGTCGCGGGACGCCCCTGCTTCGCAAGCCCTTCCTTTGTTTTCAAGGGCTGCTCACTTCGATTTGCGCGCGAGGCCAACGGGCCGATACGACCGCACCGTGCGGTCGCGCGTTCTGGAAAGCGACTTGGGCGGCCGTCCGTTCCAGAAGAGTCTTGGCGATGAAGAAGCCAAGGCCCATGCCGATGTGGCCCGTCCGCCCGCTCTGGATGCTGGGCCGGCTGGTCACGTAGGGCTCGCCGAGCTTGGCCAGGATGTCGGGGCTGAAGCCCGGACCGTCGTCGCGGACCTCGATGGCGACCGAGGCGGCGTCGAACCGCGCGGTGACCAGGACCTCGGAGGCGGCGAAGTCGACGGCGTTCTCGACGAAGGAGGTCAGCGCATGCAGCACCTCGGGCATGCGCCAGATGTCGGGCGCCTGCACGCCGGGCGCGCCGGTGACGATCGCTTCAACCCGCACGCCCTTCACGCTGGCGTGCGGTTCGAGCACCTCGTGCAGCAGCTGGAGCAGGCTCATGCGCTCGTGGACCTCGTCGGAGGCGGTCTCGGGCGCGTCGGTCAGCCGGGCGAGGATCTCGCGGCAACGGGCGGCCTGGGCCACCAGCAGGTCGGCGTCCTCCTTCACATTGGGCAGGGTCGCCTCGCGGGCCATCTCCTTGGCGACGATGGAGATGGTGGCGAGCGGGGTGCCGAGCTCGTGAGCGGCGGCGGCGGCCAGCGCTCCGAGAGCCGAGAGCCGCTGTTCGCGCGAGAGCACGGTCTGGGTCACGTCGAGCGCGAGCGCCATGCGGGCGCTTTCCTCGGCCGCCTGCCGCACATAGCCGGCGATGATCAGGATGCCGGCCACATTGGCCGCCGCGGCCCCGATCAGGTAGCTGGGCGGCAGGTCGACATGGATGCCGGGCGCGGCGGGCAGCTCCATGCGGAAGAAGGCCAGGCCGATCGAGGCCGCGACCGCCATGCCTCCCAGCACGCCCACGGGCGCGAGCGGCAGGGTGGCGGCGGCGAGCGTCACCGGGGCGATCAGCATCAGCGAGAAGGGATTGGCGATACCGCCTGTCAGATAGAGCAGGCCGGTGATCTGCGCGACGTCGAAGGCCAGCTGGGCGGCGGCCTCCCAGGCGCCGGTCATCCGCTGGCCTGGCGAGGCGACGCCGGTGAGCAGGTTGATCCAGGCCGACGCGCCGATCAGGCCAAAGCAGAGGGCGTAAGGCGCGCGAAATCCGAGCCCGAGGCTGGCGACGAGCAGGATCGCGACCTCGCCCAGCAGCACCACCCAGCGCAGGGTGACGAGTGTGCGCATGCGCAGCCGGCCGCGCATCGAGCCGCCCGCGGCCCAGGCCAGGTCGCCTTGCGCCGCTGGCGGGCTTTGCCTATCGAAGCCGGGCATCGACGACGGCTTCGAAGACGCCAGATGTCCCTCGGACGCCATCGGTGGAATCATCGCGTAAGTCGCCCTGCCTGACGAGGCCCGTTCTTCATGTCCCGCCGAATTCCGATCCTGATCGCCGCATGTGTCCTGGGCCTGCTCGTGCTGGGGGGACTGGCCTGGCGGGCGGGCCTGTTCGCGCAGCCTCCGAGCGCCGGCCCGGGCGGGCCGTTCCAGCTCGTCGACCAGGACGGCAAGGCCACCACCGAGAAGGTGCTGAAGGGCAAGTGGAGCGTGGTGTTCTTCGGCTTCACCTACTGCCCCGACGTCTGCCCGACCACGATGGCGGCGCTCGGTCAGGCCCAGGACCGGTTGGGTCCCAAGGCCAAGGACCTGCAGGTGATCTTCGTCTCGGTGGACCCCGAGCGGGATACGCCGGCCCAGCTGAAGACCTACCTGTCCAACGACAGTTTTCCGAAGGGAACGATCGGGCTGACCGGCACGCCGGACCAGGTGGCCGCGGCGGCCAAGGCCTACAGGGTGTACTATCAGAAGGCCGGCACGGGCTCCGACTACCTCGTGAACCACTCGACGGCGGCCTATCTGATGGACCCCAAGGGCCGGTTCGCCCGGGTGATCCCGTTCGGCATCGGTCCCGACGAGATCGTGCGGCAGATTTCCGGGGCGATGGCGGGGTAGCCGGCGCCGCACCGCGTCCAGCCGCCGAAACTGCGACAACCCGCCCACGAAGGGGCTGGACTTCGTTAACGGCGATAATGTTATGCTGCGTCGCACAACAGATGGGCGCTTGCGATGCTCTATACGCTGTATGAAGCCGGCTACTACGCCTCGACGCCGCTGCGGCTGGCGGCGCGGGCGACTCGCGATTTCTGGAGCTCGCCGCTCAATCCCGCCAAGGACAGCGAGGTCGGGCGCAGGCTGTTCGCAGGCGCGGACCTTTTCGCGAACCTGACGCGGCGCTACGGCAAGCCCGCCTGGCACATCGACAGCGTGTCGATCGACGGCCAGCCGGTGCGGGTCCGACCGACCGAGGTATGGAAGAGCCCCTGGGTGAAGCTGACCCACTTCGCGCGCGACATGGCCGACATGCGCCGCGCGGGCCGCCGCGAGCTGGAGGCCGCGGTGCTGATCGTGGCGCCGCTCTCCGGCCACTACGCCACCCTGCTGCGCGGCACGGTCGAGGCCGTCCTGCAGGACC
>CAMFIW010000015.1 GCA_945952355.1 uncultured Phenylobacterium sp.
AGCCAGGTGAGGGCGGCGAGCGCCAGGCCCGGCAGGCCGACGACGAAAAACGCCGCACGCCAGCCGAAGGTCTGGGCGACCACGGCGCCGCCCAACCCGCCCAGCACGATGCCGAACGGGGTGGCGAGGCCGAGGATGCTGAATACGGTCGCCCGCTGGTGGGGCGGGTAGTAGTCGGAGAGCATGGATTGCGAGGGCGCGCCGGCGCCGGCCTCGCCGATGCCGACCCCGACGCGGGCGAGCAGCAGGTGGGTGAAGGAGCCGGCCAGACCGCTCAGCGCCGTCATGGCCGACCAGGCCGCGACCGCCACGCTGATGATGGCGACCCGACTGCGCCGCTCGGCCAGGCGCGCGACCGGCAGGCCCAGCAGGCCGTTCAGGATGGCGAAGGCCGCCCCGCCCAGCAGTCCGAGCTGCAGGTCGGTGATCGCCAGGTCGTCCTTGATGGCCTGGCCGACCGTGTTGAGGATCGAGCGGTCGATGAAACTGACCGTGGAGATGGCGACCAGCAGGATCAGCGCCCAGCGCCGGTCGCGCGCGGTCGGGCCGGCGGCGGTCGTGGCGGTCGGGGACGGCGCGGCGGGCCGCGCGACGTGCTGGTTCATCGGGTTTCCTCGCTCGGGCCGCCTGTCCCGGCGGGTGGCCGCACCTTCGGGGCGCTCGGCGATATCGTCAATCTAATTGATGATTTCGGCGCAAGCTTTCCAGGCTGGCCGAGGCGGGCCAAGCTGGCCGGCGCGATCGAGGGCCACGGGATGCAATTCACCAGGCGACTGCGCGAGCCGGTCATGCGCGGCGATGTGACGTGCAGCGTGCGCATCTGGCGGAACCCGCGCGTGAAGGTCGGCGGCCGCTATCCCATGGGCCCGGGCGCCATCGAGGTGACCTCGATCCGCGAGATCCGGCTGGAGGACATCACCCCGGCCCTGGCGCGGCGGTCTGGCTTCCAAGGCGTGGTCGACCTGTTGAAGGTGGCCAAGCACGGGGCTGGCGAACGGGTCTATCTGGTGGAGTTCGAGTATCTGGGCGCGGCGGTCTGAATGGGGTCGGCCTGGAAGGTGGATTGCGGTGATGCCGGCGCAAAGGGACCGCTATTTCCCCCGTGCAAACCGAAACCTCCCGCTGGAGTGACGATCCGGTCTCCAGGCGAACGCCAGTGAGGGTTCTAAAGCGCCGTCGGGGCCAGGTCGGGGAACACCTTGGCGACCTTGGCGACCAGGTAGTCGCCATACGTCCCCTCGAAGGCGTGGACGCTGGATCCATCCCAGCGCTCGGCGCCGTCCGCGCGGGCGGTGAGCGCATGGCCGGGCAGGGGCGTCATGGGCGCGAGGAAGTCGGGGTCGAAGAACAGCGGGAAGGACAGGCGGTCGCGGCCGGACGTGTTCATCACCCGATGCGGCGTCGAACGGTAGCGGCCGCCGGTCAGGCGCTCCAGCATGTCGCCGATGTTGCAGACCAGGGCGCCGTCGAGGGGCGGGGCCTCGATCCAGCCGGCGGGACCTTTCACCTGCAGCCCGCCGTGGCGGTCCTGGGCGAGCAGGGTCAGCAGGCCGTAGTCGGTGTGCTCGCCCACACCCCAGGAGCGGGTCCAGTCGGTCCCATCCGGTCCCTGCGCCGGATAGTGGAAGATGCGGAAGAGGACGGTGGGCTCGGCCGTGTAGACGCTGCGAAAATAGTCGGCGTCGAGGCCCAGGCTGAGGGAGAAGGCCTCCATGAGCAGGGCCGCGGCGCGGGTGGCGCCGGCCATGTAGGCCTCGGCCGCCGTGCGCAGTTCGGGGACCTGCGCCGGCCAGAGATTGGCGCCGTGCAGGGGCAGGCCGGCGCGGACGCGGGGATGGTCGGCCGGCAGGTCGGTTCCGAGATAGAGGCCCTGCTTCAGGTCCGGCCGCCCCGAGGTGAGCTCGCCGCCGACCGGGAAATAGCCGCGCCACGCGCGGCCGCCGCGGGCCATGGCGATCTCGAGCTTCTCGGTCTCCGGCAGGGCGAAGAAGTGGTGGCTGGCGGCCTCGAGGTCGGCCAGGACCGAGGGCGCGACGCCGTGGCCGGTCAGGTAGAAGAAGCCGTGCGCCTCGCAGGCCTCGGCGATCTGCGCGGCGATGCTCGCCCGGCCTTCGGGGGCCGGGTCGAACAGGGCCGACATGTCGATGACGGGCAGTCTGTCCATGGCGGACAGCGCCGTCCTAGCTCACCGGGGCCGGGCGGGCGCGCTGGTTGTAGAGCAGCTTGCGGCGGCGCTCCTGCTCCTCCGGGGTGAGGGTTGCGGGATCCTCCGGCGGGCCGGCGGTGACGGCCATGCCACGCTGGACGCCAGGGCGGGCCTCCATCGCCTCCAGCCAGCGCTTGAAATACTTGAACTCGTCGAGGTCGATGCCCTGCAGCTTCCAACTCGCGGTCCACGGATAGCTGATCATGTCGGCGATCGTGTACTCGTCGCCGGCCAGCCAGGGGCGGTCATAGAGGCGGTTGTTGAGCACGCCGTAGAGCCGGTGGGTCTCGTCGGCGAACCGGCGCTGGGCATAGGACTGGTCGCCGAAGCGGGCGGTGTCGACGCGGGAGAAGTGGCCGCGCTCGCCGGTCTTGGGACCCTGGTTGGCCATCTGCCACATGACCCACTGGACGACCTCGTACTTGGCGCGGGTCTCCTGCGGGAAGAAACGGCCTTCCTTCTCGGCGATGTAGAGCATGATGGCGCCGCTCTCGAAGACGCCGATCGGCGCGCCGCCGTCATTGGGCGCCTTGTCCAGCAGGGCCGGCATGCGGTTGTTCGGGCCGATCTTCAGGAAGTCGTCGGTGAACTGGTCGCCACGCCCGATATTGACCGGTACGATGGTGTAGGGGACGCCCAGCTCCTCGAGCAGGATGGTCACCTTCTTCCCGTTGGGGGTGGGCCAGTAGTGGAGGTCGTACATGGGCCTTGTCCGTGAACCGCAACCGAGGCGGCGACCGTAAACCCGGGCGTCTGGGCCTCAACCCCACAAAAACTGAAAGGACAGGCCAGAGGGGATGGGGCCATATCCGCGGCCATGAAGCTGCTCCATTCCCAGACCTCGCCCTACGCCCGACTGGTGCGCGTCTGCGCCGACGAACTGGGCCTGACCGACCGGATCACCCTGCAGGCCGTGACGGTGACGCCGACCACGGCCAGCGCCGATGTCGCGGGGGCCAATCCGCTGACCAAGATCCCGACCCTGGTGCTGGACGACGGGACGGCGATCTTCGACAGTCGGGTGATCGTGGCCTATCTCGACACCCTGACCGATCGGGCGCTGGTCCCGCGCGAGGGCGCCGCGCGCTGGACGGTTGCGACCGAACTCGCCCAGGCCATCGGCCTCCTGGATGCGGCGCTGCTCGCCCGCTACGAGGCCTTCCTGCGACCGGAGCCGTTGCGCTGGGAGGACTGGAGCGCCGGCCAAATGGGCAAGATCCGGCGCGCGCTCGACGCCTTTGAGAGTTCGGCGCGGACGGCGGGGCCGGACCTGACCGTGGCCGACATCAGCGTGGCCTGCGCGTTGGGCTATCTGGACCTGCGTTTCCCGCAAGAGGATTGGCGGGCCGGGCGGCCGAAGCTGGCGGCCTTTTACGCCGAGTTCGCGAAGAAGCCGATCTGGTCGGTGACCGATCCGAACGCCTGACCCTGCGTCAAACGCGGCTTCTGCTAAGCTTGCGCTCAGCGGCGCCCGGGCGAACGAGGCGCGCGCGACGGAGGAACATCTGATGGACGCCCAGCTCGGCCACGACGCCGCCTCGATGAACGCCATCCTGGCGCGGCAGAAGGCGGCCCACATCCGCGACGGCGCGCCGAACGCCGGCCTGCGCAAGGACCGCATCGACCGCTGCATCGGCCTGCTGGTCGACTATCGCAGCCAGATCGAGGAGGCGGTGAACGCCGACTTCGGCTCGCGCTCGCGGGAGGCGACGGCCTTCACCGACGTGGCCGGTTCGATCGGGCCGCTCAAGCACGCGCGCGACAGCCTGGAAAAGTGGATGCGCCCGCAGAAGCGCAAGACCACGCCGGCGATCCTTTCCCTGTTCGGCGCCAAGGCCGAGGTGCGGTTCCAGCCCAAGGGCGTGATCGGCGTGATCAGCCCCTGGAACTTCCCGGTGAACCTGACCTTCGCGCCCCTGGCCGGAATCCTGGCGGCGGGCAACCGGGCGATGATCAAGCCGTCGGAATTCACGCCGGCGACCTCGGCCCTGATGGCGGAGATGTTCGCCAAGGCGTTCGACGAGGAGGAGATCGTGGTCGTCACGGGCGGGCCGGACGTCGGCCAGGCGTTCTCGGGGCTCGCCTTCGACCACATGATCTTCACGGGCGCGACCGGGGTTGCCCGGCACGTGATGAAGGCGGCGGCGGAGAACCTGGTGCCGCTGACCCTGGAACTGGGCGGCAAGAGCCCGGTGGTGATCGGCAAGTCGGCGGACATGGGCGTGGCCGCGGCGCGGATCATGAACGGCAAGACGCTGAACGCCGGCCAGATCTGCCTGGCGCCGGACTACGTCTTCACGCCGAGGGACAATGTCGAGGGCTTCGTCAACGCCGCCCAGGGTGCGGTGACGAAGATGTTCCCGACCATCAAGGACAACCCCGACTACACCGCCATCGTCGCCCAGCGGCACTACGACCGGATCATGGGCTATGTGGAGGACGCCCGAGCGAAGGGCGCCCGCATCGTCGAGCTGAAGCCCGACGGCGAAGACCTGACCCAGCAGGAGCATCGCAAGATCGCGCCGACCCTGATCCTGGACCCCACCGACGACATGAAGGTGATGCAGGAGGAGATTTTCGGCCCCGTCCTGCCGGTGAAGACCTATGGCTCGGTGGACGAGGCGGTGGACTACATCAACGCCCACGATCGGCCGCTGGGGCTCTACTATTTCGGCGACGACGAGGCCGAGCGCGAGAAGGTGCTGACCCGCACCACGGCCGGCGGGGTGACCGTCAACGACGTGGTCTTCCATGTGGCCCAGGAGGAGCTGCCGTTCGGCGGGGTGGGGCCGTCGGGCATGGGCAGCTATCACGGCCACGACGGCTTCCTGGAGTTCAGCCACAAGAAGGCGATCTACACCCAGATCAAGAAGGATATCGGCCCGCTGCAGCAGATGCGCCCGCCCTACGGCCCGGCCATCCGCAAGTACCTCGCCGGGGCGATGAAGCGGTAGCTGACGCTACGGACGGGTGGCGGCCGGGGGGATCGCTGATCTAACCTGTTCTCCGAAAAAAGCCGGACGACCGGCGGACGGGGAGAGGAAGAAGCGATGTACCTGGCCGACCATGCGCGCCTGACGCCCGACAAGCCGGCGATGATCTCGGCCGACACCGGCAAACAGATCACATATGCCGAGCTGAATGCGCGATCGAACCGGTTCGCGCAGTATCTTCACGCCCAGGGCCTGCGGCGCGGCGATCACATCTGCGTCCTGATGGAGAACAATCTCGCCTTCATGGACCCGGTCTGGGCGGCCTTCCGGTCCGGGCTCTATGTGACGACCATCAACCGCTACCTGCCGCCCGACGAGGCCGCCTACATCGTCGAGGACTGCGGGGCCAAGGCCATCGTGACCTCATTCGCCAAGCGCGAGACCGCCGAGGCGCTGGGGCCCCTGATCCCCGACTGCCCGATCCGCCTGATGGTCGAGGGGACCATTCCGGGATGGGCGTCCTATGAAGAGGCGCTCGCCAGCGGGTCGCCGGAGCCGTTGGAGAAGGAGTGGATGGGCGAATCCATGCTCTACAGCTCCGGCACCACCGGCCGCCCGAAGGGCATCCTGCGGCCACTGACCGACCAGACCCCGGGCGAGGCCTTCGCCGTGCGCCAGTCGGTCAACCGCTACGGGCTGACGGCGGACAGCGTCTACATCTCGCCCGCGCCGCTCTATCACGCCGCCCCGCTGGCCTATGTGCTGTCGGTCCAGTCGTTCGGAGGGACAGTGGTGATGATGGAGCGCTTCGACGCCGAGCAGGCGCTGAAGCTGATCGACCAGTACAAGGTGACCCACAGCCAGTGGGTGCCGACCATGTTCGTGCGCATGCTGAAGCTGCCGGTAGAAGATCGCGAAAAATATGATCTTTCCTCGCACAAAGTGGCGATCCATGCGGCCGCACCATGCCCGGTTGAGGTCAAGCGGCAAATGATCGAATGGTGGGGTCCGATCCTCTACGAATACTATGCGGGCACCGAGGGCTCCGGCTCGACCTTCATCACCAGCGAGGACTGGCTGGAACATCCGGGCTCGGTCGGGAGAGCGGCGCTCGGCGTGCTGCACATCTGCGACGAGGAGGGAAACGAGCTGCCGGTCGGCGAGACCGGACTCGTCTATTTCGAGCGCGAGGCGCCAACCTTCGAATACCACAACGACAAGGCCAAGACCGACCAGGCGCGCCATCCCAAGCACCCCGGCTGGAACACCCTGGGCGACGTCGGCTACCTGGACGAGGAGGGCTATCTCTACCTCACCGACCGCAAGGCCTTCATGATCATCTCCGGCGGGGTGAACATCTATCCGCAGGCGATCGAGGATGCGCTGGTGACCCATCCGAAGGTGGGCGACGTAGCGGTGTTCGGGGTGCCGGACGCCGAGATGGGCGAGGCGGTGAAGGCGGTGATCGAGCCTGCGCCCGGCCATGCGCCCACCGAGGTGCTGGCGGCGGAGCTGATGGCCCACGCCCGCAGCAAGCTCGCTCACTACATGGCGCCGCGCTCGATCGACTTTATCGAGGTGATGCCGCGTCTGCCGACCGGCAAGCTCTACAAGCGGGTCCTGCGCGACGCCTACTGGAAGGACCGCAAGATCTAGGCGGCTGACCGCGCCGCCTCGACGGCGTCCTTGACCACGGCCATGGCCGAGCGGATGCGGCTGGGCGCGGCGCAGGCATAGCCCAGGACGAGCCCCGGCGGGCCCGGCGCGATGCGATAGCGCGAGAGGGCCTGGGCCTCGACACCCCGACGGCCGCAGGCGGCGGCGATCTCGCGATCGTCGCAGGCGAAGGTGAAGTGGACGGTCAGGTGCATGCCGCCGTCGGACGGGCCGATGGTCACGGCGTCGCCGAGGGTCTTCAGAGCGTCCAGCAAGGCCTGGCGGCGTTCGTCATAGGCCGCGCGGGTGCGGCGCAGGTGGGTGGCGAAATGGCCGGCCGAGATGAACTCGGCGAGCGCGGCCTGGGCCAGGGTGCCGTTGTGGCCGTCCGCGACATGTTTGGCGTTGATCATCGGCTGGACCAGGTCCTCGGGCACGACCGCGAAGGCGATGCGGATCGAGGGGAACAGGGTCTTGTTGAAGGTGCCGATGTAGATGACGCGGGCCGAGCGATCCATCGCCTGGAGCGCGGCGAGCGGGCGGCCGGAATAGCGGTAGTCGCCGTCATAGTCGTCTTCGAGGATCCAGCCCTCGGCGTCGCGCGCCCAGGCCAGCAGGGCCTCGCGGCGAGCCGGAGACATCTCGACCCCCAGCGGATACTGGTGCGAGGGCGTGACCACGCAGAGCCTGGCCTGGGGCGCCGCGGCAAGGCCGGCCTCCAGAGAAAGGCCTTCGGAATCAATGGGAACGCCCGCGATCTTCAGCCCGACGCTCTCCAGGCCCATGCGCGAGGGCACATAGCCGGGGTCCTCCACCCACGCGGTGTCGCCGTCTTCGGTGACCAGGCGGGCGGCGAGTTCGATCGCCTGCTGGGTGGAGGTGGCGACGATCACCTGGTCGGGCGAGCAGCGAACCCCTCGGCCGGCGGCGACCTGTGCGGCGATGGCGGCGCGCAGCTCCGGCAGGCCGTTGGACGGTCCGTAGGCCCAGAGGTCGGGGCCTGGGCGGCGCATGGCCTCGCGCATCAACCGCCCCCAGATGGCGCGCGGAAAGAATTCCAGGCTCGGCAGGGAAGGTGTGAAAGCGGCGCCGAGACTGAGACCCCGGTGGCCGGGATAGGCCTCCAGGGCCTTGGCGCGGCTGGAAAGGGTGCGGGGCGGGCGGTTCGACAGGGGCGCTTCGACCGCGGCGGGCGGCCGGTCGCGGGGCGGAGGCGTCTCGGCCACGTAGCTGCCGGCCCCCTGGCGGCGGACCACATAGCCCTCGGCGACGAGCTGGCCATAGGCCCATTCGACGGTATTGCGCGACACGCCCAGGTCGCCGGCCATGACGCGCGAGGAGGGCAGGCGCGAACCCCCCGCCAGGCCGCCGTCGAGAATGGCGCCGCGCAGCCGCTCGAATACGCGGACGCCCAGCGGCTGGGCGTCAAGGCCGACCCCGTCGATATCGAGGCCCGCGACATCGGCGAGGGCGACCGAGGACTTGTTGCGCATGCCTCTCAGATAGCGCGGGTCGCAGCTTTGGACCACTCATCGGCGCCGCTGCGGACCACCGCCGATTCCGGATGTCGTCCGCCTTGGGGCGCGGCTAGACAGCGCCGATGATCGAAGGCGCGATGTTCCTCACCTTCCTGGCGACCGTGGCGGCCATCGTCATCACGCCGGGTGCCGACATGGCGGTGATCCTGGGCTCGACCCTGCAGGCGGGGCGACGCCAGGGCTATGCCGCCGTAGCCGGGGTGCTGAGCGGTGGGCTGGTGCACGTCGGCGTCGCGGCGCTGGGGCTCTCGGCGCTGATCGCCGCCTCGCCCGGCGTGTTAAAGATCGTGGCGCTGGCGGGGGCGGTCTATCTGGTCTGGATCGGGATCTCGCTGGCGCGATCCGGCGTCGACCTGGCGGTGCGTGCGACGAGCGCCCCCAGCGGCTGGGCGGCCTGGCGGCGGGCGGCCGGAGCCAACCTGCTCAATCCCAAGGCCTACTTGTTCATGCTGGCCGTCTTCCCGCATTTCCTGAAACCCGGAGGCTGGCCAAGCTGGATGCAAGCCCTCGCGCTCGGTGCGATCCTGCTGGCCTGTGCGGGCCTGCTCTACGGGTTGATGGTGGTGGCCGCCGACCGATTGGCCGCTGGCCGTGGCGGCGCGACCCGGTGGGTGGGTCGGGTGACCGGAATCTATCTCGCGGGTCTTGGCGTGGCGATGGCGGCGGTGGCGTTCGCGCGCGGCTGATGCGCCTCCGTGCCGATACGGAGTCGACCCCGCTCGCGGGCTGCGCCTAGGATAGGGCGCGACCTCGAAGGGAGGCGACATGTCGAACCGGTCGGCCATGCGGCACAGGGACCAAGTCCTGGCCGTGATCGGCGATCCCTCGGCGCCGGCGCGCTCCGCGCTGGCGGCCTCGTGGGTGCGCTCGGCCGAACGCTATGGGCTGGACCCCGAGGAGGCCCGTCCTCCGAACACCCTGACGGCCGCGGAACTGCGAGAGGCCCGCGAAAGGCTCGACCTGCTCGTCAGCGCGGCCCAGCCGAGCCTGGACCGGTTGTTCCTGGCCGTGGGCGCCAGCGGTTGCTGCGTCCTGTTCACCGACGCCAACGGCGTGCCGGTGGATCGCCGGGGCGCCGAGGTGGACGATCCGACCTTCCACCGCTGGGGCCTGTGGACCGGCGCGGTCTGGAGCGAGGCGGCGGAGGGCACGAACGGCATCGGCACCTGCCTGGCCGAGGAGCGTGCGCTCACCATCCATCGCGACGAGCACTTCCATACCCGCAACATCGGGCTGAGCTGCACCGTCGCGCCGGTGTTCGATCCGCAGGGGCGACTGGCCGCGGCCCTGGACGTCTCCTCGTGCCGCGCCGACCTGACCCAGGGCATGGTCTCGCTGATCGCTTCGGCGGTGGCGGACGCAGCCGCGCGGATCGAGGCGGAGGCGTTTCGGCGCGCGTTTCCCGAGGCGAGACTGTTGCTCGCGACCCATCCCGAACGGGGCGGCGGCGGCCTGTTGGCGGTCGACGCCGACGACCTCGTCGTCGGGGCGACCCGGCGTGCGCGCCATGTCTTCGGGTTGACGGACGCTCGGCTGGCCTCGCCTCTGCCGGTCGACAGCCTGATCAATCCCGGCCGCCCCCGGGCGGAAGGGCTGGACGATGTCGAACGGTCCGGCCTGCAGCGGGCGCTGGCCAGGGCGGGAGGCAATGTGTCCGCCGCGGCGCGCGCGCTCGGCATCAGCCGGGCGACCCTGCATCGGAAAATGTCGCGCCTCGGCCTTGTCCGCCGCCACTAGCCGCCACGACCTGTCGCACGGCTGCGACACTTGGCGACCCGCGCGCCTGCGCATGGGGCTGACAGCGCCAGGCGCGAGACGATCCTGCCGCCAAGCGACCCCCGAGGTCGGATCAGCAGCAGGAGGAAACCATGACCAAGCTGGAACTCGCGCGCACCGCGAAGCCGCCCTTCAAGACCCGATACGGCAACTTCATCGGAGGGCGTTGGATCGAACCGGCCGCCGGCCGCTATTTCGAGAACACGTCGCCGGTGAACGGCCGAGTGCTCTGCGAAGTCGCGCGGTCGGACGAGGTCGACGTCGAACGCGCCCTGGACGCCGCCCACGCCGCCAAGGAGGCCTGGGGGGCCACGAACGTCACCCAGCGCGCCGTGCTGCTGACCCGCATCGCCCAGGTGATGGAGGACAATCTCGAACTGCTGGCGACGGCGGAGACCTGGGACAATGGCAAGCCGATCCGCGAGACCATGGCGGCCGACCTGCCGCTGGCCATCGACCATTTCCGCTATTTCGCGGGCTGCATCCGCGCCCAGGAGGGCGGAATTTCGGAGATCGACCGCGACACCATCGCCTACCACTTCCACGAGCCGCTCGGCGTGGTGGGGCAGATCATCCCCTGGAACTTCCCGCTGCTGATGGCCTGCTGGAAGCTGGCCCCGGCCCTGGCCGCCGGCAATTGCGTGGTGCTGAAGCCAGCCGAGCAGACGCCGGCCTCGATCCTCGTCCTCGCCGAACTGATCGGCGACATCCTGCCGCCGGGCGTGCTGAACATCGTCAACGGCTTCGGCCTGGAGGCCGGCAAGCCGCTCGCGTCGAGCCCGCGGGTCGCCAAGATCGCCTTTACCGGCGAGACGGGGACTGGACGGCTGATCATGCAGTACGCCAGCCAGAACCTCATCCCCGTGACCCTGGAACTCGGCGGCAAGAGCCCGAACATCTTCTTCAAGGACGTGGCCGCCGAGGACGACGAGTTCCTCGACAAGGCCATCGAAGGCTTCGTGATGTTCGCCCTGAACCAGGGCGAGGTCTGCACCTGTCCAAGCCGCGCCCTGATCCAGGAAGACATCTATGATCTGTTCATGGAGAAGGCGCTGAAGCGAGTGGCGGCCATCGTCCAGGGCGATCCCCTCGACCCGGCCACCATGGTGGGGGCCCAGGCCTCGGCCGAACAGCTCGACAAGATCCTGAGCTACATCGACATCGGCCGCGAGGAGGGCGCCGAGGTGTTGATCGGTGGCGGGCGCAACACGCTCGCCGGCGACCTAGCCGGCGGCTTCTACGTCCAACCGACGGTGTTCAAGGGCCATAACCGCATGCGGATCTTCCAGGAGGAGATCTTCGGGCCGGTGGTGTCGGCGACCACCTTCAAGACCGACGAGGAGGCGCTGGCGATCGCCAACGACACGCTCTACGGCCTCGGCGCGGGCGTCTGGAGCCGTGACGTCAACCGCTGTTACCGGTTCGGTCGGGCGATCGAGGCCGGGCGGGTCTGGACCAACTGCTACCACGCCTATCCCGCGCATGCGGCCTTTGGCGGGTACAAGCAATCGGGCGTCGGGCGCGAGACCCATCGGATGATGCTCGACCACTATCAGCAGACCAAGAATATGCTGGTCAGCTACAGCCCGCAGAAGCTCGGCTTCTTCTGAGATGGCCCCGCCCCCGGCCGGCGTGGCCGGGGGCGGTCGCCAAGTGCGCGATCTGAGGTAGAAGGGGAATCAAACCGCCGCGTTCGGGCGGGGAGGGGAGATTTCCATGCTCGATCGCAGGCAGATCCTGGGCGCCGGGGCTTCCGCCGCCGCCGTGGCGGTAGCGTCCAAGGGATGGGCCGCTGCGCCCGCCCCCGACGGCGTGGCCAGGCTGAACGCCCTGATGGACCGCTTCTTCCAGGAGGGGCTGGAGGCCCAGCCGGAGAGCGCCACCGAACTCGCCTTGGACAAGGGCGCCAATGCGGGGCTGAAAGCCCGGCTGGAGGACGTTTCGACCGAGGGCATGGCCAAGGCTCGCGCCCAGAACGCTGAGCACATCAAGGCGCTGAAGGCGCTCGACCGGAATCAGCTCAAGGGCATGGATCGGGTCAACTACGACACCGTGCTCTATGTCGAGGAGGCCACCAAGCCGCTGATGGACCTGGACATCGGCGGGCGCGACGGTTTTTCGCCCTCCTGCTACGTGCTGTCGCCGATCACCGGGGCCTATCAGCGAGTGCCGGTGCTGCTCGACGCCAAGCACTCGATCGAGACCGGCGCGGACGCCGACGCCTATCTCGCCCGGTTGGACGGCTTCGCCACGGCCATCGACGCCAACACCGACCGCCTGCGTCATGACGTCGGAAAGGGCGTGATCCCGCCGGACTTCCTGCTCGACATCACCATCGGCCAGCTGAAGGCGCTGCGCACGGCGACGGACAAGTCCGACCTCGTGGCCTCGCTGGAGCGGAGGGCCTCGGCCAAGGGGCTCACCGGTTACGGGACGCGGGCGGCCTCGATCTACGAACACAAGGTGGGGCCGGCGCTGGACCGGCAGATCGCGGCCCTGCAGGCGGTGCGGCCGAGCACGACCCACGACGCGGGCATCTGGCGCTTCAAGGACGGCCCGGCCTTCTACGCCGCCAACCTGAAGTACACGACCACGACCAACATGACGCCGGAGGAGGTCCACAAGATGGGCCTCGACCAGGCCGCCGAGATCGGCGCGCGGCTGGACGTGCTCCTGAAGAAGCGGGGCCTGACCCAGGGCACGGTCGGGCAGCGGATTGCGGGCCTCTACAAGGACCCCACACTCTACTACCCGAACACCGACGAGGGCCGCGCCCAGCTGCTGGCCTATCTACAGGCGCAGCTGAAGGCGGTCGAGGCGAGGCTGCCACAGATGTTCGACCGGCTGCCGCACCAGAGGATCGAGGCGCGCCGTGTGCCGCCGAACATCGAGGACGGCTCGCCGCTGGCCTATTCGGAATCCGCGCCGATGGACCGCTCGCGGCCTGGCACGATCAACTTCAACCTCAAGGACACCGGCGAGTGGCCGAAGTGGAACCTGCCGTCGACGCTCTATCACGAGGGCCTGCCGGGCCATCAGCTCCAGGGCGGCCTGGCCCAGGAGAGCCCGGGCATACCGATCCTGCGCAAGAACATGTACTTCTCCGGCTATGGCGAGGGTTGGGCGCTTTATGCCGAACAGCTCGCCTATGAGCTCGGCATGTACGAGGACGATCAACTGGGCGAGATCGGCTGGCTGAAGGCGCAGATCTTCAGGGCGGGACGCTGCGTGGTCGACACGGGCATGCACGCCATGCGCTGGAGCCGCGAGCAGGCCATCGAATACCTGATGGGGCTCGACGGGGACGCGGTGGGCTCGACCACGCGCGAGGTGCAGCGCTACTGCGCGATCCCGGCCCAGGCCTGCAGCTACAAGATCGGCCACACCTTCTGGAACCGGCAGCGGGACCGCGCCAAGGCTGCGCTGGGCCCGAAGTTCGACATCAAGGGCTTCCACGACGCGGGTCTGCTTTCCGGCGCCATGCCTCTCGACGTGCTGGCCGACGCGATCGGCGGCTATATCGAGACCGCCAAGGCCTAGATGCACGAAGGGCGGCCCTCGGGGGCCGCCCTCCGCGTCTTTCGGCGTCCCTAGTGCTTGGCCGCGTCCTTGGTGGCGTCCTGAGCCTTGTCGCCGGCCTTCTTGGCTTCATCGCCAGCCTTCTCGGCCATCGCGCCGGCCGTCTTGGCGGCGTCGCCCGCCGCGGCGGCGTCAGCCGTGTTGCCGGTCTGCATGGCCGTGGCGCTGGCGTCCGAAGCCGCGGCGGCGGCGTTCGTGGCGGCGGCGGAATCGGCGGCGGCGGTGTTGGCGGCGGCGGTCGCGTCTGCCGCCTTGTCGGCCGGCTTCTGGCAAGCCGCGGCGGTCATGGCGAGGGCGGCGACGGCCGCGATGGTGATCATGCGCATTTCGAGGGATCTCCCTTTAGGTCCCGACGACTGTTCCCGCCTGAGGCGAGGCCTGTTGGCCGCTAAGGAACGCCGATGACCTGAATGTGATCCGGGTCCCGCTCAAAAAATCGCGATCTCTGCTCAGTCCATCACCAGGAACAGCGTCGGCGGTGGAGAAGCCTCGCCCTCGAGCACGAAGGCCCGCGCCTCGGCGGGGAGGGGGGCGGCGTATTCGCGGTCCACATATTCAAAGACCACGGGCGCCTTCGGCAGAGCGTCGGCCAGCCGATCGGCGAGGTCGAAGCGCGCCCGGTCATGGCCGCGCCACGGCGTCCAGAGGCTGGCCGGAGGAACGGCGCTCGCCCAGTCCAAGAGGCCTGGCAAGGCGGCGGCCGCATCGGACGGATCGAGGTCGAGGATGTCGACCAGGCGCACGCCGGGCGTGTCGACCGGGCCCCTTTCATCGAGCGTGACGAAGCGCGGGCGGAGGTCCAGGCGCACCGCTGCTTCCGTCAGGGCGCGGCACGAGCCCAGTCCGCCCTGGGGCGGCAAGACCAGCATCGGCGACAGCGCCATCAGCCAAGCCCGGTCGAGCCGCTCGGCGCGTCGGGCGAGGTCGGCGAAGGGATCACACGAGATCTGAGACAGGGGCGGCCCCGGCGCAAAGGACACCCTCCTGTGGCCCAGGCCGCCATCCATGTCGAGGCTGGCGCTTAAACGTGTCTTGCGCGCAGGACGCCGCCGGCGCCAAAGCGGCCAACCCACCGAAACAGTCGGGTGTCAGCGTCGCTGACCGACGCCAGCAGAATTTATCGGGGCGGCGGTCGTTCGCCGGCCTGGGCGCAAGGGCTATCTAGGGTCTGTCGCATAACAAATGGAGCCCCAGCATGGACCTGCAGCTTTCCGGCAAACGCGCCCTGGTGACTGGCGGGTCGAAGGGGATCGGCAAGGCCATCGCCCTGCAGCTGGCCCGGGAGGGTTGCGACGTGGCCATCGCAGCCCGCAATCCGGCCGAGGTCGAGGCCGCGGCGGCCGAGATCGTCGGCGCCGCCAAGCGCAAGGTTGTGGGCTTGACCGCCGACACTTCGAAGGACGCCTCGGTGAAGGCGCTGATCGCCGAGGTGGTCGTGGCCCTGGGCGGGATCGACATCCTGGTCAACGCCGCCGCCAAGCCGGGCGGCCAGGCGCCGCCGCCCAAGCTGGCCGAAATGACCGATGAGGTGTTCTGGGACGATGTGAACGTGAAGGTGCTGGGCTATCTGCGCACGGCCCGCGAGGCCGCACCGCACATGGCCCAAGTCGGCTGGGGCCGGATCATCAACATCTCGGGCCTGGCGGCGCGGCAGACCGGCTCGATCGTGGGTTCGATCCGCAACGTGGCGGTGGCGGCCCTGACCAAGAATCTGGCCGACGAACTGGGACCGCAGGGGATCAATGTCACCGTGGTGCATCCCGGGCTGACCCGGACCGAGAAGACCAGACCGCTGATCGCCGGCCGCGCCGCTGCGGCGGGAGTCGAGCCCGAAGCTGTCTCTTATACACATCTGACGCTGCCGACGATATG